>CAYYPJ010000067.1:10020-11514 GCA_964473495.1 uncultured Spirochaetales bacterium | reverse complement strand
GAGTGACTAACGAAATGAGAGAAGTGGAGGTTGTTTATAAAAGTAGGAGTATTAAGAAAAAGATATAGCACGCAGAGAAAGTCTCATCAATTGAGGAGACTCAAGTAGAGACTTTGATTTACGTATGGGAATCATGTATGTAACGATGCAAAAATTAAAAGAAGGCGTATAAATATCATCTTGTATTCCCCCTCCTATCTGTTCTCAAGGTCCTACTCAAGTGAGTCTAAAGTTCTTGATCTTCTATACATTCTTATCCCATGGATTTCTGTTCCAAGTCCTGTTTTTTTTGCTCAACGAAAGTGAAGTCTGAGTTAGAGATCGTTATTTGTTCAGATCGCTTACGCTATCCCGTTCAATAAGTTGTCCACCTATCATAGTCTTCATTGGAGACGTGCATTTATTGCTCTTTGATTTTGACAATAACATAGTAAGAGCATTCTGACCGATCTTATGCTTTGAGACATCAATGGTGGTAAGCGAAGGAGAGACCATTGATCCCATTGGGAGATTGTCAAATGCTATGAATGAAATGTCCCCGGGGATGATATACCCTTTTTCCTGAAAGGCTTTCATGCTTCCGAATGCAATGATGTCATTGATTGCAAAGAAAGCAGTAGGTAGCTGAAGCTGATCGTGTTTTTTCAAATATTTTAAGGTGTCTCTATGAGACCCTTCAAAAGTAGAATCGACATCAATGATATAATTTTTATTAAATGTCAAATCCAAGTCTTTCATTACCTGATAAAATGCTTTTTCTCTGAGGAAAAAGTTGCGAGTATGTACGCTGCTTTTGATCAAGCCAATCTGTGTGTGTCCATGCTTCTTCAGGTAATTGACAATTTTATATACCGCGTCAGTATTATTCATGTCAACAAAGTCAGCAGGAATATAGTCAAGGAATGTATCCATAAAGACAATATTCTTACCCGTAGCCAATAACGTCGTGACATCATTACTGCTGAGTTCAGTCCCAAGGATCAGGTATCCGATGAACTGTGGAGCATGATCCATCTTGTAAGCAATTTCTGTGATAGATGTATCTGTATCGTAAGTACCTATCTGTAGAGTTACCCCTGAACTCCTTGCAACCAGATTGATTCCCTCAATATATGCATCAATAAAGAAGTTATGGCTGCTGTTTATCGTATGACCATGACGTTTGATCTTCAGAACGCGTACGATCTGATCAGCTTGAAGAGGTTCTGATTTTGCCGTTGGTCTATATCCCATCTCCTTTGCAGTCTGTAAAATGAGATCCTTTGTCTTTTCACTAACGCCCGGTTTGCTGTTTAAAGCTAGTGAGACTGCCGAGATTGATACATGCGTTGCTTTGGCTATATCCTTTATAGTAACCTTCATTATTTCCCGCCTTAACATATTCAACACTGTTATCTTCATTCTACACTGAAATAATATATAAAACAATATAAAATATTTAGCATATATCCGGGAATAATATATAAATATTTATATAAATTTTATTGACTTCTA
>CAYYPJ010000067.1:0-10010 GCA_964473495.1 uncultured Spirochaetales bacterium | reverse complement strand
CTAGATTTCTCGAAGTTAGAATGTCTTAATGAATTGATGAGAAAAATCAAAGTACTTGGTATTTTCTCAAAGATATTAATAAAATAATTTGACTTATGTAAAAAAAGAAAATTAATAATTATCATTTGACAAATGATAATTATTAGTTATACTGATATATGTATTCAATTTGAATTACTCGGGAATTCTATAGTCTGGGTAATTGTATAAAGATTCGACTAAAATTTAAGGTCGATGAAATGTTCTTAGGAGGTTGTTTGTGAAAAGATTATTATCATTGTTGATTTTGATTGTTTTAGCGACTGGTCTTGTTTTTGCTGGAGGAAAACAAGAGGTGAAAAATGAAAAAGATGTACTAGAGATTGTTATGGTTGTTAAGCTGGAGGGAGTTGCCTGGTTTGATAACATGAGATTGGGTATTGAGAAGTTTGATAGAGAACATGCAGATGTTCATGCATACCAAGTGGGTGCAGATACTGCAGATCCTGCAGCTCAGGTTGCACTCATCAATGACCTGATTGCAAAAGGTGTAGATGCAATACTTGTAGTCCCGAATGATCCTGAATCACTAGTACCGGTATTGAAGAAGGCTAATGATGCAGGTATCCTCACTTTTACTCATGAGTCTTCAAATCAAAAACAGGTAAGTTTCGATCTAGAGGCTTTTGATAATGATGCTTATGGTCGACACATGATGGATGTCATGGCTGAATGGATGGGTTATGAAGGTGTCTGGCAGCCTTTTGTTGGTTTCTTGACATCTCCCACACATAATCAGTGGGTTGATGGTGAGATTAGTCAGATGAAAGAAAAATATCCAAAACTTGTACCTCCTGCTGCAAGGGAAGAGGATCAGGAAAATCAACAGATTGCTTATGAAAGAACCCTTGAACTGCTTAAAAAGAATCCTAACATGAAAGCTGTAATGGGTAGTGCGATGAGTACTGTTCCCGGAGCAGCAGCTGCTATCGAAGAGAAGGGAAAGATTGGCAAAGTCGCTGCATTCGGTACTTGTCTTCCGTCCGTAGCTGGTGATTATCTGAAGAGCGGGGCTGCTATGTCAATACACTTCTGGGTACCTGCAGATGCGGGATATGCCACAGCAAATATCGCTTACAAGATGTTGAAGGGCGAAGAGATCAAAGAAGGAATGGACTTAGGTGCCACGGGATATGAGAACATAACTATTAAGAAGAACCAAAACGGAGTTCCTGTTGTCTATGGTCAAGCATGGGTCGATGTTAACAAGGACAACCTTGATGAATGGACAAATTCTGACGGTAGTTACAAATTATAATTCAGACTGAAAGGCGCAAAGGAGATCCTAATGGATCTCCTTTGCATATATAAGGACTAAAGACTGAAGTGATTGAAATAATTAGGAGTCATCATGTCAGAAGTTTTTCTTGAAGCAAGAAATATCAGTAAATCCTTTGCCGGGGTGAGAGCTCTTGATCATGTGGATTTGACTATTAGAAGAGGCGAGATCCACTGTCTAATAGGTGAGAACGGATCCGGGAAATCTACATTGATTAAGATCATTGGCGGAATTCACCATGCAGATGTTGGTACCATAAAAATTGATGGGAAGGAAATGCATGGCTCTAAAGCTATTAGATCCATCCGTGCAGGAGTTCAGATCATCTATCAGGATTTGTCACTTTTTCCTAATTTGACAGTAGCAGAGAATATCTCGATTAATCAGATGCTTGAGAGTAATCAGCAGATTGTCAACTGGAAAGATGTTCGTGCCGCAGCAAAGAGGACCTTAGAAGAAATTGGTGAAGGTAATATTTTACTAGATGAACGAGTTAAGAATCTTTCAATGGCAAAAAAACAGATTATCGCAATATCACGAGCTCTGACCCAAAATGCAAAACTGATAATTATGGATGAGGCCACCTCCGCAATAACAAAAGAAGAAGTGGATCATCTTTTTTCGATTATTCTGAAACTGAAAAGAAAAGGGATCTCTATACTTTTTGTCAGTCACAAACTAAGTGAAGTATTAGAGATCGCTGAAAACATAACGATTCTACGTGATGGTAAACAGCTTGGAGTATATCCAACAGCAGAGATTGACCAGGACAAGCTTGTCTATATCATGACAGGCAAGAAACTGGAATTTGTTCCATATATCTATGATAAGAAGATGCAGGAGGATAATCCTCTGCTGGAAGTCCAGTCCTTGACTAAGGAGAACCAGTTTGAGGATATATCGTTCTCGCTGCAAAGGGGAGAGATCCTTGGCATAACAGGATTGATTGGTTCCGGCAGGACCGAGATTGCTCAAGCGATCTTCGGATTGAATAAGCCTGATTCAGGTGCCATTCGGATGCATGGCAAGGCTGTTGATATTTCAAATCCAAGGGATGCAATACGCCATGGTATAGCGCTTCTCCCTGAAGATCGATTGAATCAAGGTCTTTTTGAGACTCAGTCCATCAGTGATAATATAGTCATAACTATTCTGAAGAGTTTTATTGAAAGATGTGGTCTTCTCAATCTGCTTAAACGTGAGAAAGTCGGGACTGATTGGCTAAAGAGGCTCAGTATAAAAACACCATCAGGGGCTCTGCCTGTTAACAGTCTTTCTGGAGGTAATCAGCAACGTGTCGTATTGGCGAAATGGTTGGCAACCGATCCAAAAGTATTCATATTGGATGGTCCTACTATTGGTATCGATATCGGTTCAAAGCATACAATCCATGAGATCATACGGAATCTTGCAAAAGAGGGTGTGGGTATTATTATGATTTCGGATGAGATTCAGGAGATTCTTGATAACTGTAACCGAGTTCTTCTTATGTCGCAGGGCAGAATTATAAAAAAGATTGAAGACTCTACAACTACCAATGCTGAAGAGCTGTATAAGATGATAATGCACAAGACGGAAGCAGGGAGAGGGGAATGAAAGTAAAACAACTATTTAAGCATAACGAAACCTATTTATTGCTTATTGTCATAATTTTCTCAACTGTATTGACCCTGATCAATCCTGTTTTCCTTACAGTAGAAAACTTATTCGATCTTTTACGAAGCAGCTCTGGGACTGCAATTCTAGCCGTTGGAGTTTTCATAGTGTTGCTGTCTGGGGGGATTGATGTTTCCTGCACTGCGATTGCAATCATTGGACAGTATATATCAGTAAATGTTCTCATAGCGATAGGAGTCGATAGTATTGCATTGGCGTTCTTAATCTCGATTCTCATTGGTGTCTCCTTAGGAGCTGTGAATGCCGTGTTTATTTCTATCTTCAAGTTGCCGACATTGATCACGACTTTGGGTACTAGCAGTCTATTCCATGGGCTGCTTCTTGAGTTCGTAGGGACGAAAGCGATCAATACGGGAGATCTCCCTGAAAGCATAAAGGCTTTTGGTAAGATAAACATTATTACCATATCAAGGGCTGATGGTTCAACGTACGGTTTATCAATATTCTTTTTGATTCTTGTAGTTATTGTTGGATTTACTTGGTTTATTCTGAAATATACCATGATCGGCAGAGGTGTCTATGCTATTGGAGGTAACAAGGAGGCGGCAAAGAGAAGTGGCTATAATGTCATGAAGATCCAGTTCTTTATCTATTGTTATGCAGGATTACTTGCAGGTGTTATGGGAGTGATGCATCTGTGTCTTATCAGATATAGTAACCCCAACTATCTTGTGGGAACGGAACTAAGTATCATTGCTGCCGTGGTTTTGGGAGGCACAAGCATTAGTGGCGGTAAAGGAACCCTGACCGGGACAATGCTTGGAGTTGCCTTGATAACCATATTGGAGAAGAACCTGATTCTCATAGGATTGTCATCCTATTGGCAGAAGTTATTTATTGGATTGATAATTGTTCTGGGAGTGTCTATCACCTATGCACAGAATAAGATAAACACAAGAAAAAATCTTTCGACACGAGGTGCCTGATATGGGGAATACGTATAAGAATCTAAAGCATGTTTATTTTAAGAACCCAAAGAACAGAACGTTATTCATTATTCTATTGGCAATAATGTTGATCATGACATTGGCCATGCCGACGAAGTTCCTCTCTGTAATAAATATCCAGTCAATGGCTTCCCAATTTCCAGAGTTTGGGTTTCTGGCATTAGCTATGATGCTATCTATGATCACTGGAGGAATCGATCTCTCTATAGTATCAATTGCAAACTTAACCGGGGTGATCGCAGCTGGCATTCTTTCAAATTCCCTTGAGCTTGGAACCTCTTCAACCTATGCAATTATTCAAGCAATTGCAGCTATCCTTGTCGT
Source organism: uncultured Spirochaetales bacterium (assembly GCA_964473495.1). Lineage (GTDB taxonomy): Bacteria > Spirochaetota > Spirochaetia > CAKZLE01 > CAKZLE01 > JAIPFY01. The sequence goes on along the minus strand of CAYYPJ010000067.1, from coordinate 5,744 downwards.
TGCGGTATTATGCGGACTGTTAAATGGTTCACTTATAGCATTCATCGGCGTACCTCCGATTCTAGCAACGTTGGGAACTCAGGGGCTTTTTATGGGATTGGCTATAATCATTACGAAAGGACATAGTATCAGCGGTTTTCCCGAACAATTTATGGCGATTGGGAATAGCAACATCCTTGGTGTTCCAATATCATTTATATTATTCTTCATTGCCGCTTTGGGGGTTAGTGTCTTGCTTAACAGGACACAGCAGGGGTTCAATATGTATATGATTGGATCAAGCCCCATAGTATCACGATTCTCAGGTGTCGATAATACTAAAGTATTATTGAAAACCTATATGATCACAGCTGTCCTTGCAGGGTTAGCTTCTGTCATTATGATTTCTCGAGCAAATTCAATGAGACCGGGGTATGGAACAGCATATATATTGCAGGCGATCCTCGTTGTCGTTTTAGGTGGTGTCGACCCTGATGGCGGGTTTGGTAACATACCCGGAGTGATCATGGCAATTATTATTCTGCAGGTGACACAAAGCGGATTGAATATTCTAGCATTCAGTCCTTTTTTCAAGAAATTCATTTGGGGATTTGCCCTATTATTCGCAATGGTGCTCAATTATCTTATACAGCAACGGAAGAATAAAAAACAAACAATAATAATAAAGAATAGAGTAACATCCACTACTTAGGAGAATACTATGAAAAAGTTTATGAATAATCCGAAAGATTTTGTTGATGAAATGCTCGAAGGAATATTAGCCGCACATCCTGATAAGTTGAAATGTGTCAATGATGATCTTAGATCTATTGTTACGGCAACAATTAAAAAGGGTAAAGTGGGTATAGCAACCGGAGGGGGCTCAGGTCACTTACCGCTATTCCTCGGATATGTCGGAGATGGGATGCTTGATGCCTGCTCGGTGGGAGGAGTGTTTCAATCTCCGGGTGCTGACCAGATGTTTGAAGTTACCAAGGCAATAGACTCCGGAGCCGGGGTACTGTATATCTATGGTAATTACGGTGGAGATATCATGAACTTCGATATGGCTGCTGAAATGGCAGATATGGAAGATATCAAGGTCCTTCAAGTCGTAGCGGGTGATGATGTTGCATCCTCAAAGAAAGGGGAAGAGCAGAAAAGACGTGGTGTTGCAGGAATTTTCTTTATCTATAAGATTGCCGGAGCATGTGCTGACTCAATGGCTTCAATAGAGGAGGTTAAGCGAGTTGCTGATAAGGTGTGTGCAAATGTTCGTACCATGGGTATTGCTCTTTCTCCATGTGTTGTACCGGAAGTAGGTAACCCTTCATTCACTATTGGTGCGGATGAAATGGAAATCGGTATGGGAATCCATGGTGAACCGGGAATTGAAAGATCAACTTTGAAAAGTTCTGATGAAATCGTTGAGCAAGTACTTAATGCGATCATTGAGGATCTTCCCTATGAGCAGGATGATGAAGTAGCTGTACTAATGAACGGACTAGGTGCGACACCCAAAGAAGAACTATACATCATGTATAGAAAAGTCAATATAATGCTGAAAGAAAAAGGTATCAAAGTGTTTCATGTGTATGTCGGTGAATTTGCAACTTCAATGGAAATGGCCGGAGCTTCTGTGACGCTATTGAAGCTTGACGATGAACTGAAAGAGTATTTGTCTAAACCTGCCTATACTCCATTTTTTGAACAGGTTCAGTTATAAAGGAAGATACCAATGGAAAATCTTGTATGTGCCCAAGTCAAAGAGATCTTCGGTGATCTTAAAGAGATGTCTATTGCAAACAGGGATTACCTCATAGAGCTTGATGCTGTCATGGGGGATGGCGATCTTGGGCTGACGATGACAGCAGCCTTTATTGCCGCCGCAGATTTCACATCCTCATACGATGATGAGGACATAGGATCTATGCTGATGAAAACGGGGATGATAATGGCAAAAGCTGCTCCATCTACCATGGGGACACTCATGGCAACCGGTTTTATGCGAGGAGGAAAAGCGATAAAAGGTGTGAGTACGATTGGGCTTGTCGAAATGAATGACTTCTGGGAAGCCTTTGTTACAGGGATTATGGATCGCGGCAAGGCTAAACCTGGTGAGAAGACTATTATTGATGCTTTATACCCGGTGATGGTGACCTATAAAGACGCTGTGAACCAGAATAGAGGATTTGTACAAGCTGCAAAAGAAGCAAAATATGCAGCTGAGCAAGGAGTAGAGGCAACTAAGAATATGATCGCACAACATGGAAGAATTGCCTATTATCAAGAGAGATCAAGAACCATTCAAGATCCGGGTGCAACGATCGGAGCTCTCGTGGTTGGCGTTTTCTCTGATTACATAACAGCGTAGAAGCGGGAGGTGAAATATGGATGTAAAAGTTATTCCTTGTGTACCCATAACACAAGAGAATTTTTCAGAGTATGGGGATTTTATGACAGTATTCACAAGAGAAGCAGATGCTGTGAATGACGAATTGAGCTTTTGGAATAAACTTGGGGCAATGGATCATACCGGAAACACTTCCGTATCGATTGTTCAAACATATGGAAAGAACGGGTTGATCGAGAAGAACCTGGAGCGCCATCAATATACAGAAGAGACACTCATACCGACTGATGATATCGTAGTGGTAACTGCATTGAGTGATTCAGATAATTCAGGAATACCGGATCTTCATACAGTCAAGGCTTTTGCAGTAAAAAAAGGATCTGCAGTCAAATTTCATAGGAATACGTGGCATCATGCACCTCTTACTCAGCTGCCTGAGACCAACACATTTGTTATCTTCAAGGAGACAACTCCTAGTGAAGATTGTTTTGTTATTGATCTGCCAGAACAGTTTGGATTGTATTATCAAGTAAAGATCTAATAGATACGCTATTATTTATGTCCTCCTTTTGCCTAGAGCAGATGCTTTGTGGACTCATACAAGTCCCTGTATCTGCTGTAGGATTCGTCATATATAGATCTTACTGCTTGATTCGGTATGAATTCACGCTCAATCTCAACCCATTCATCGATGGTGTTCAGAGATGCTATATATCCGCTTCCCACAGCCGCTAGAAACGCATCTCCATAACAAGCCCCAAGTCGCTGCTTTGGCAACAGTTGTGTACACCCTGTGATATCAGAGACATACTGCATCATCCGGCTGCTGTTTGTGACACCTCCAATTGCGACAATTCTACGAGCTTCTTCTCCTACTCTGTTCAGCTCCTCAATATTATGACGTATCCCATACCCTACTGCCTCTTGAATTGCTCGATAGATGTCACCTGCACTTGTATGCAGTGTCAGCCCAAAAATACCTCCTTTTGCCTTTGGGGCAAAAAAAGGGGTTCTCTCTCCAGCAAAATAGGGTAGTACCGTCACCCCTTTTGCTCCGGGTTCTGACAACGAAGCTAAGATCTCCCATTCTTTGAATGTCCGTCCGGGAAAAGTATCGTCTATCCATTTGAATAAACTGCCGACTGTTGCCATACCCCCTGTAAGTACTGTTGTATTTGGTTCCAGGAAGTGTGCAGCCCAGAAATTTGAAACAGGCCGCAATACTTTAGTCTTCAAAATAAAGAAATTGCTGCTGCCGTACATCATCATCATATCGCCAACATGAGAGACACCTGACGCTACTGCTTCAGCAGCAGCATCGGCAGTTCCTGTCATTACGGGAATACCGGAGGGTAATCCCAGTTCTACAGAGACTGAATGCTCTAGAGTTCCTGCACAGTCTGTTGCCCAGGTTATATCAGGGAGTTTTGAGAGGTCAAAGAGTGAATCAGCATAGGTGTTATCCCAACGTCTTGTCCGTATATTAAACAGTGGTGCATATCCTATAGCATCATACATGTCGACGGTATATGAACCGGTAAGGCGGAAAACAAGATATCCTGTGGCGGTGAGAAATTTGTATGTCTTTCCCCACACATCGGGTTCGTGCTGTTTGATCCAAAGAATCTTTGGACAGCAGGATTGAGACGAGAGATTCTGTCCTGTCATATTGAATATGGCGTTCTTGCCGATTTCTGTTTCTATCTCAGTGATTTGCTCAGTTGCCCGTGTGTCTATACCATACATGATTCCGGGACGTAAAGGAGTACCCCTGTTATCGACAGGAAGTACACATGGGGCAATAGTACTTACAGACATACCTTTGATAGAATCGATGGACCAAGAAGGACCTATTAGCGTCTTTATCAGTGTATGAGTAAGATATACAAGATCCTTCCACCAGATGGAATCGGCATCCTGCTCATACCGACCCGGTGCCGGCGAGTTCATGTCATGCTGAATTGCTGCTTGGGCAAGTACTGTTCCCTCTATACCGACTATAGTCCCTTTTGAAGAGCCTGTACCGATGTCAATACCTAAAAAGCACTCATTCATCAGTCCCTCCAATCAATCACAATAGAATATGTCCTTTACTGATAATTTGGTTGTCATCGAGCAAGACGCAGCCTTCGTCCCGAATATCTTTGATGATATCCCAATGGATCGATGATATGTTTTTCCCTCCGCATTCCGGGTAGGCTCTTCCAAGTGCTATGTGTATGGTTCCCCCAATCTTTTCATCGATCAGAATGTCATTGCTGAAACGATCTATTGCATAGTTAGTACCAAAAGCAAACTCACCGATAAGAGAGGCTCCGGAATCCTTTGTGATGATTGACTGGAAGAACTCTTGTTCAGTTGAAGAACTTGCTTCTACAAGTACTCCGTGATTCCAATGCAGCTTGATATCATGAATAAGCCTTCCACCGAGGACCCCCGGCTGTTTGAATTGTATGGTACCATCTATAGTGGAGGTTATGGGAGCTGTGGCAATCTCACCATCCGGCATATTATTCTTGCCTGCAAAAGGGATCCATTTTCTCCCATCGACAGAAAACGAAAGGTTGGTATCTTTGGACAGGATCCTTATCTGTTTTCCTTTTTCTAATTCAGTTGCCCACTTATTCCAAATTTTCACGTCCTGTTCCCAATCAAGAAAACAGGAAGTGAAGAACATGTGTTCAAGATCCTCATAGTTGGTCTTAGCCTGTTGAGCTAATGATTCAGTTGGAACTCGTACAAGGCACCATCTGGTTTTTTCCCATCTCTCTGAAGAGACCACTCCCATCGCTGATTGATTTGCTGCAAGTCTCCGGGCGGGAATATCGGATAATTCATAAAGATTATGTGCCCCGCGTAACCCGAAATAGACGTCTGCCCATTCCATTCCCCATCGCTCAAGTTCTGGTATCCATGATATCTGATCATCATCACCATAGGTCAGCAATGATCTGCGAAGATTCTCCGACAGAAACTGAACCTGGGGATACCCGCCGGCTTTGATCACAGCAGTATAAACAGCCTGAGCGAGCGGAAAGGTTTCCGGCTCAACCATAGCGATCATGATTCGTTCTTTCGGTTTTACTGAAGTAGAATAATTCACTAGTATATCGCCGAGTCTCTCCCATCTGGCATCCATCTGTCATCTCCTATTCTCTAATACTCTTTACCATGTCCATAAACTCTTTTACTCTGGTTTCATCTACTTCATTATAGAAATTCCCATCTCGTTTGAAGGTAGTTGCAGTCACTGAACCATCAGCTATAGAGAGTTGCTCTCTGACATTATGTATATTTACCCCGGTATTAGCAAATACGGGAGTGTCGGGGACTGCATCCTTGACAATCTTCAGTATGGATGCATCGGTCTCGGTGCCTGCAGTCAACCCGGACACACATAAAGCATCCGGCC
>CAYYPJ010000066.1:0-11527 GCA_964473495.1 uncultured Spirochaetales bacterium | reverse complement strand
ACAAGTAATTAGTGGGGGTTTTTTATATTAGTAACTGCCAAACTCAGGATATGGTGCAACACCATAAAGAACAGATATTTGAAAAGTGTCATGAAAATTCATTGTCATACCAAGGAAAAACAGATAGGGATGCTGTGCATGAGACAAATTCTCTGTTCTCATACTTGATTAGAGCTAACGGGGAAAAAGCCTTATGATAAAACTCGTAGAGTGGTTAGAGGCTATTCAAATCAAGTTCCGGGGTAGTCAATAGTGATGTAAATGGCTTATTACCTATCTTGAAAAGAGAAGAGAAATGTATCCCTGAAATAGTGCAGACTATGAAGGATACAGGGAACGTGTCTCCCCCGTTGAACGTCAGGATTGTCTGCTAAGGTGTGAACTTACATATTCCCCCTCTCACGAAGCCGCTGCTGCTTGTCTCGGTGATGGTTCACGAGAAAGAGATCCCTGTAACACAGTATAAGAACAATAGAGAGCCTCTGACCATCAAACCGGAGTGAGAACGCAGAAAAGTCCGGTACAGGAGATCCTTTATCAACAAAAAACTCTCAGCATCTATAGTATATACCTAATTGACCAACACGACATCCTATACTAAAGTGGCAGGCATGTATTTTTCTAATTTTGATGAAGTATGTACCTATATCGAATCTCTCACAAATCTTTCTAAGAGTATGAGATTCACGGTAAAAACCTACCGTTTAGATAGGATGAAGGCTCTGCTGGACCATTTCGACCATCCTGAACAGGATTTTACGACTATCCATGTCGCGGGATCCAAGGGGAAAGGGTCTACAGCACTATATATCTCTAAAGGTTTGAGGGCATTAGGTTACCGAACAGGTCTCTACGCATCCCCTCATGTGACGACCTATCGTGAACGATTTACCCTAAGCGGGCTCTTCTTTGATGATCATTTTCTCCTTGTGACTGCAACAGATATGATCAATCATATAGAATCTTTTCACTTCAAGGAGGAGTATGGCTATACCCAGCCTACAACCTTCGAATTGTTGACCCTACTGGGATTCTTACTCTTCTCAAAGAGTGATTGTTCCTATGCGGTAATCGAGACGGGGCTTGGAGGCAGATTGGATGCGACAAACGTGATCACACCGATCATATCTGTTATCACATCCATAGAGCTGGAACACACTGAAGTATTGGGAGATACCATACAAAAGATTGCGGCAGAGAAGGCAGGGATCATCAAAAGAGGTGTCCCTGTTGCCGTCTCATACCAGAAGGAAGAGATTCTTGCCGTCCTGAAACAACGTGCACAAGAACAATCATCATCGATTACCTCGTTATCAGAAGTAGTCGATCGAATTGAGAGTACCACGAGTATTATAGGAGAGAATACGGCAATCTATTGGAAAGATTATCCGACTGACTCTCTACTGCTTGCAATGCGTGGTTCTTTTCAGGCGGAGAATGCTGCACTAGCTATCCTCGTACTGCGTTCACTCAAACTCTTCAACTCAGAACGCTGTCTTCCAGCAATTGCTCGTGCAGCCATTCCAGGACGACTTGAGTTGATTCGTGAACATCCTTCAATCTACATTGATGGAGCTCATACAGCCCACTCTATAGAACGTGTATTCGCCTCCTTCAGATCCATCTACCCAACAGGAGGGGTCTTGATCTTTGGGGCAGTGGATGGAAAGAATCATAGGAAAATGGCAGAGTTCGCACTACAGAATTTCAGTAAGATCGTCATATCCACACCGGGAAATTTTAAAAAGAGCGATCCTAAAAAACTTTTCCAATTATTTCTCGCTCTGCGTGATACAATCTCTGATAGAAAGAATCTTCCAGATATCTATCTTATACCAGAACCGAGGCTGGCCCTCGATGCTGCTGTCAATCTGACTGATGCACATCATGGAGTAATCCTGACAGCAGGTTCTTTTTATATGGCCGCGGAGATACGAAATTTAGTATGTTGTAATTAATGTATATGATAGGGTAACAAGGAGTAACGTGATGACAGAATTACTATTTCAAAAATGTTTCACGTACACCGGCGATATCACAGAAGCCCAAGTGGATGCCATCGTAAATGCAGCGAACTCTTCACTCCTGGGGGGTGGTGGTGTCGATGGAGCAATTCATCGTGCAGCAGGGCCAACACTGCTCGATGCATGCAGGAAACTGCGGCATGCATCATATAGAGATGGACTCCCTCCCGGTGAAGCTGCAGCTACGACTGCCGGAAAGCTTCCTGCACGCTATGTGATCCATACGGTAGGCCCTCACTGGCAAGGCGGCGGTCGGGGAGAAGAGAAACTTCTGCGATCGGCATATATTAATTCATTGCACATTGCCGAGCAGCTTGGATGCCGTTCAATCGCTTTCCCTGCCATCTCTACCGGGGTCTACGGTTATCCAAAAGAACAAGCTGATTTAGTCGTGTGGGACGTACTGCAAACCTATTATGCTGAACATGATCACCAACTAAGAATATCTCTTGTATTCTTCACTGAACAGGATGAACAGCTATTTCATACAACTATCAACAGAGTGAGAAACCACTCATGTCACTAAACTGGAAAGAGATAGACCTCATCATTAAAGAACTCTCACTGCCGGGAGCCTTTATACAGAAAGTCAGGCAGCCGAACTTTCATTCACTCCTCTTCGACATCTATAAACCCGTTTCAGGGAGGTTCCCCCTCTTATTGGAACTTGCTCCGCAGCAGTGCCGCTGCAATAGACTCTCTCATGGCACTCCCTATAAGACAACGGGTAAGCTGCAGCGTTTTGCACAGCTGCTGCGTTCACGCATTCAAGGCGGCCGTATTACAGAGAGCTATCAGTTGGGATCAGACAGGATCATTCTCCTTACGCTGCAGAAGAATCAAGTGATCACTCATCTCTACATCCGATTATGGAGTAATGCTGCGAATATCATTGCAACCGATGATGATGATTGTATCATTGATGCCTTCTATCGTCGACCAAAGAAGAATGAGATCTCTGGCAAACACTTCGCCCCTGAAGTATATAATACCCCGCCGAAGAAGGAATTTTCCATACGTCAGACCTTCTATGAACAAGGTGAACATCCTCTCGACTTTAACGAATTCATAGAGTTGACGTATGAGACAAAGACTGCAGGGCGACTCTTTGATGATCTTCACAAAGAAGCAGACAAATCTATAGAGGCAGAAATCGTCAGGCTTGAACGCAGTATTTCCATTAAACGAAAAGAACTTGACGCACTTGAATCCTATGAGAAAAAAAAGCACTACGGCGATCTGTTAGCTACCTACCGACATATGATGGAACCACATGCAAAATGGGTCACTCTTTCTGATTATGCCAACGATAATCAGGAGATCACAATACAACTAGATGAGAAAATGAGCCCCGGCGAGAATATAGAACACTACTATAGAGCATATCACAAAGCAAAAGGTGCCTACGAACGCATTTTTGAAGAGATCAACCACACAGAAGAGCAACTCATACAACTGCAGAGAGAACAAGAAAAAATAAGGAATATAACGGATCCCTCAGACCAAAACATCTCATATGTAAAAAGAATCATTGTAAGAAATCAGCATATTCACCGCACATCCTCCGAAGAGAAACCTATCCCCGGCTTGCGATTCAGTTCCAGACATTATACAATACTTGTTGGGCGAACAGCAAAAGAGAATGATATACTGCTAAGGAAATGGACCAGAGGTAATGACTACTGGATGCATACACGAGACTACCCGGGAGGGTATGTTTTCATCAAATACATACAGGGAAAGAGTGTGCCGCTAGAGACACTCCTCGATGCAGGTAACCTTGCTCTCTACTATTCAAAGGCAAGAAACAACGGAAAGGCGGATCTCTACTACACTCAGGTTAAATATCTTCGGCGGGCAAAAGATAGTAAACTCGGTACGGTACTTCCAACCAATGAGAAGAATCTTGCGATCGAATTCGATCAGGCACGACTTGATGCACTATTCACAGGAGATACTGATGCATAACAGATCATCCCTCACATCCGGAATCTTCTACCCTGAGGATCGAGAGAAACTGATATCCATGCTCCGCAATTTCTGCAGGGCACCATCAGATGCCCCTGTCCCGCTGCCGGCAGCACTTTTCATCCCTCACGCAGCCTATGATCGTACGCTCATCCATATAGGAGCTGCATGCAGCGCCATTACCTCTGAGAGTCCATCACGAATCATTCTTCTTGCCCCTATTCATGCTGATATACTCCAGGAGGATCGACCTCATACGATCTTCTGCACAAACAACACACGTATCGAGACCCCATTGGGGTCCCTGCTGATAGAGAAGGAATCTACAGATTATCTCACTTCCCACTACGGGAAAGACGTTGCCATAGGAGACTATTATTTTCAGGAAGAACCTTCTATAGGACTTGCCGCTCCTCTTATCACCTATCGCTATCCAGAAACTGAGGTCCTGCCGCTTCTTGTAGGAGGATCAAGTGCTAAGACTGCTGCCGCTCTAGCGACGATACTCAACGAACTTACCGATAAGAAGACACTTATCATACTATCGATGAATCTCTCAGCATGGGATGCAGCAGATAGATCCCTATTGGAGAGGAAGCTGCTTATAGAACAGCTAACCGCATATACAGGTGCGAAAAGACCTCCGCTACTTGATCTGTACCAGAAAAAGCAGATCAGGACCTGCGGTATTGTATTGTTGGAGGCGCTTCACCGAACAGGTATGTGTACTGGTCCCTGGAACATACTGTCAACAGAGGAGAGCGATAAGAGACAGTTGCCTCTTCTTGAGAAAAATAAGAAGACTCAATACGGATCTGGTATCATGTCATTACACACACAAGAAATGGAGTGCTAGATGAAAACACTTATTATGGAACAAGAAAGAACTCTTATACGTATCACACCGAAAGATTTCCCTATTCCAAAGAACCTGCTTCAGGGAAGCCATGAACAGGGATTCCTTATCAAAGGAGATACAATCATCCCATGGAAATGGTATGGATTTACCGTTAAGCATGAAAGCCGATATATCTACACCGATGCAATAGCGCTTACATCTCTCGATATCCTCTTCACAGCCGATCAGAAAACCGCTCTTTATCTCTTAAAAACTCTGGCTGAGGCTTTTAATACGATAGCACAACACATTCCTACACAGACAATCACATCATTCATTTGTCTGCAGTCACTCTTCTTCACCCCTGACGGAGGAGTTCTCCTACTCCCCTCATCGATCAGGGATCTTATCGAATCGTCACAGGAAGACAAGGAACTCTTTGAGTCCAAGGTTCAATGGACGAACCCAAAGCTCACTGGGAAAGCCGCTATTCCCTATCAACTTACAACGATGGCATATGCGATCATGACAAACAAAGAGAGTCCTGTGGGACCAGAACGTGTACGAAAAGACGGGTACTATGCGGCACCTATAAAACTCTATAACGCTGATCTCGATCCACAGGTCTGCTCATGGTTCGCCGCAAGATTGGGGAGGAACCCGATCGACGACACAGATTTGTCTGCATGGATCAGCTCCTTTGATCAGATGATAAATCACCCTACTACTGTTTCATCCTCTACTGCCGATACGAATACGGCACGAGAATCCTTTATTATGAAACAGGAGAAGCGGGCAAACCGTAAAGAATATCTGAGGATTCATAGTACCCGTAATATTATCATAGGGATCATACTGACAATCGGTATCGCTTTTGGGGTAAGTATGATAAAGAGTGCCCTTGAACCACCATTGACAGCCGGGATGAATGCCGAAGAGGTCGTTGAATTCTACTATGACTGTCACAATCGTCTTGACTCCGTATCAATGGGTGATGCACTAGCAAAAGGAGTAAAGGATAGTTCAGAATCAACTTTGTCCTATCTCTATGTAACAACCTCCGTACGAAAGGCCTATGAGGGGAATTCGGGGTTCATCCCTGCACCCGAATGGGTTAAAAGCGGGAAACCTCAGGTGGATAGGAATACGTTGATATATGGGATCACAGATCTCGTTCTAACCTGGCTGGATGAAGATACGATAGAAGCTTCATACACATTGTGGAACCCTGTGCTCACTGAGGAGGACGAGGAACGATTAGTTCCAGCAAAACCTATTAAGGTCGTTGAGGACCTGGACCTTCTGCAAAAGAAAGATAGCTGGCTGATCACCGCTATTCACCGGATCAGTCCTGCAGCAGCCGACTGATCTGCTGCTTATCATCAGGATGTACCCAATTGACTCCAGGTAACGAACGAAAGAATGTCATCTGACGCTTTGCATAGTGTCTGCTGTTTCGCTGTATCTGTTCTTTGATCCCTGACAGGGACAACTCGCCTGTTTCACGGGCAAGAAAGAACTCACGATATCCTATGCCGTGCATCCCGGGCCAATCTGGAGATGCTCCTTTTCCTATCAAGGTGCGTATCTCATTGACGAGTCCATCATCGAACATCATCTCAACGCGTTGATCAATACGCCTATTGAGCTCTTCTCTCTCTCGTCTAAGCCCTATGATCAAAGGTCTCATCTGCTGATCTACGGTAGGCTTTATCTTATATGAGGCGAGTGGCCTGCCGCTCGTATAGAAGACTTCCAAGGCACGAAGGATACGGTAGGTATCAGAACTATGTATTCTCTTCCAGCTCACTGGGTCTATACGGTGTAACTCTTTGTAGAGTGTCTCCTCCCCTTCTTTTTGGCAACGCTCTTCCAGCTCTTCCCGTATCATAGGATCTGATGGAGGAGCTTCAGGAAGACCGAACATAAGATGTTTGAAGTAAAACGCCGTACCTCCTGAGACAACAGGCAAAGCACCCCTCTGGTGTACCTGCGGGATCAACTTTTGTGAATAACGTACAAAATCCCCAACAGTATACTGCTGAGTCGGCTCTAAGATATCTATGAGATGGTGTGGAATCAACTGTAGGATTTTTTGGGAAGGCTTTGCTGATCCGATATCGAGTCCTCTATAGACCTGCATCGAATCAGCATTAATCACTTCGTACCCTTTTGTAAAGAACGTATACAGCAGTCGGGTCTTCCCTACTCCTGTGGGTCCAAACAAAAAAATGATCTTATTCTTCTTTGGCTCTTTCATATTTGACTGAATTATGTAAAACCTGAGCTAAAGAGACTGAGACGATCTTCTCGCCCTTCTCTGATATTTCCTCATCACCACCTTTCTTGGTGATCTTCTCTGCATTACGGATTGCAACACATGTCAGCTCATAACCATTATCTTCAGTATCAGCTAACAAATCGAGTGGTATACTCACTATCGGGCCCCCCCACGTAATATATTAAATTATTATATCGTTTTAGTCTCCCTGTGTATAGAGGATCAGCCTGTCTACTTCACAGTGACCTCTCTGATAATAATCTCTGCAATCTCATCAGTGGTGTATCGTTCAGTATCAATAATAAGATCAGCAGCGCTGGTATCGGTGTTATCGATACCATATATCCTACGATACCGTGCACTATCGGCTTTATCACGCTCCCGGGTCTCAAGAAACTTCTGCTTACAATCACCACCTTCTCTACTATAGATACGTTCTGACCGAACCTTTTCCGATGCATCCAAAAAGATCTTCACATCGGCATCTTTCAGCAACCATATTGCAAGCCTGGATCCCAGCACACAGTCACCCTCCTGAGCCAATTCAATCTGATGTCTGTCGAGTTCCCTATCATATGCATCATCTTTTTCTGCAAGTCGACACAACTCTGAGAATCTTAATCCCTTATCGTGGGCCATCATTCGAAATGTATAGTTTATCCATCGAATACCTAACCGCTCTGCAACAAGTTTACTCACTGTGGTGTTACCGCACCCACTTTTCCCTGAAATAGCTATCTTCACCTATTAGATCCTCTTTTACTCAATATTCCTCAACTGCTCTCGAATATTCTCAAGACTATCCTTCATACCTACAACCGCCTGATTTACTTCAACTATAATGCTCTTTGATGCAATGGTGTTGATCTCTCGGTTAAATTCCTGACAGATGAAGTCCAGACGTTTACCGACAGGTCTTTCCTGTTTTATTTCATCCTTAAAATATATGAGATGGCTCTCTATCCTCTGGATCTCCTCATTGATTGTATATTTCATCAACATGACGGCAACTTCCTGCAGGACTCGAGTCTCATCATACTCATCTTCAAGCAACTGCTTGAACCTTTTAGTCAGACTATCTTTAATACGGATCTCTAATATTTCAGCAAACTCCTTCACTACGGAAAGACCCTCTTCAAAGGATGCAAGCTGCATGTTGATATCATGGAGAGTCGCCTCCCCCTCCCGATCTTTGGTTACTGCATATTCTTTAAGAGCACCAGCAAGTTGAGTCATTAATGGTTGTTCATACTTCGCAACATCCTGGTTCCTTATCATCTTCAGGACATCATCGGTATGCAGGTAATGGGTCAAATGTGGTGTATCATTGGTCCCGGCAAGTGTGATAATCTTCTTAAAAGCCTCTGTGTACTGCTTGACTACTCCGGTATCAACCATAACATCGACTTGAGACTCAAATTGTTTGAGTTTAATATTCACATCAACATGGCCTCGTTTTACAACCTGTTTGATCATTTCCTTCATCTTTGTCTCATAACATGAGAGATATGGGGGTGCATTGAATAAGATATCAAGATATCTGTTGTTATATGATTTTATTTCAATTGCTAGTCTATACATATCATTCTGATATTCACTCGCCCCATAACCGGTCATACTCTTCATCTATTAGCTACTCCTTATTCTCCAATCTCTTTAGCACATAACTTCCTGTCCTGCGATTATTTCCAGCTCCCATAGTAATGAACAAATCTCCGGATTTCAACAGACCCGGTATTATCTTCAGTGAAGCATCATCATTTTCAAGAAATAATCCATGGTCAAGGTTCTCAACCAGTTTTCTACTTTCCTGTTCGGCACTAAGCTCGAAAGAAGCGAAAATCTCCCGAGGGGGTACATAGAGAGGATGGATGATCACTACATCCGCATGATTCAATGCTTCTACAAACTCAGTAAATAACGATTGTGTCCTTGCGAATGTATGGGGAATAAAGTCAACAACGACTCTTTTTGGATGATAGAAATTCCTCAGACCCTCTATAGTCACTCGAATCTCAACAGGATGATGTCCATAGTCATCAACAACAGTAATCCCGTGGCAGCGGCCTATGAATTCTACACGTCTCACAGCACCGCAGAAGGCAGGGATCACCGATGTCAATTTACCAAGAGTGAAATGCTCATTACCAAGATGCCCTAGAATTGTCTTAACAGCAACTGCTGCAGCTACCATATTCTCAGCCATATGACCGCCGGGGATTCTCATCTTGAAGGTGCATCCACTACGTACTGTACAGGTCACGCCCCCCAGTTGCTCCTTCAGCTTAACAATTCCATAGGGACCTGATGTTTCTCTCCCATAGGGGATCTGAACAATGTCCGGCCGGGATACGGCAATTCTCCTACACACCTGTTGAACCCCGGAATCCGTCCCGTGACAGATCAGTATTCCCTGGGACGGTAATCGTTCAACAAATTGAACAAAAGAGTCAATCACTGCTGCAAGATCAGAAAAATAGTCCGGATGGTCATATCCAATACTCGTAAGTACTATACAATCAGGATGATATGCAAGAAAGTGGTCACGATACTCACAGGCTTCTATGCAGACGATTGGATCATGATCATGAGACATATTCTGTACAGGTGTGACATTTTTTGAAGAAATATATGAGGTACCATAGAGAGAAATGTGGTTCTCCCCCAAGCAGTCAAGTTGAAAATCGATCATAGCACTTGTGGAACTCTTTCCATGTGTACCAGCTACCGCACAAGTATATCTGCTTCGTGTCAAGGAAGCGACGATATCTATATAACTCACTACCGGTATCCCCAGTCTCACACATGCGGCAAGTTCACTGTTGTTCTCAACTGTATAAGCAGAGGACGTTACGGCAAACTCACAATTTTCCGGGATGTGCTCTGGAGAGAACCCGGAACAGCTTGTCATTCCGACATGTGCCAGAAGTGCATCGGTATAAAAGACCTCAGGGACATCACTCCCTGTGATGATCGCTCCGCTTTTCTTGAGAGCGACCGCAAGCGAAGTCATGCCGGTTCCCTTGATACCTATCATGTGAATCACTATTCCGCTCATATGGACCAAATCAATCTGTTTCACATCGTTGATCTTATCACACTGTGGAAACAAAAAAAAGACTACCTCATAGGGTAGCCTTTCTCTTGAGTTCAACACCATTCATGGATGGGCATCTATAAATAAGTCTGCTCTCTACAGGGCTTTAAGGGCATCCTGCATATGTCCGTTCTTTAGCGCAGCTTCGCATTGTTTGCAAACCATGACTTTCTTCTCATTCACTTCTCGTTCATACATGAGTTTGATGCCTGTTCGCTTGCAAAGTGGACAAGTACCTCTTCCTCGATTCACCAAGTCCAAAATACCGGCGCCTCTATGTGCCTTTGCCATAGTAACTCCTTACTCTAATCACAATTCTGTATCAGACTATAGTAATCGAATAAGAAAAAGTCAAGAGGAATGGAGCATTCGTGAACCGGTCTGCACAGTATAATACGATGTCCGCCTAGAAGCGTACAAAAGAAGGAAGCCCCAGGGAAGCTCTTGCTGACGAAACTGAGAGCCGACTTCCTGATTCCTCATGTACTGGAGAAGAAGAATGGACATCTACTCTACAGGAAACCCGGTAGCAAAAAATCACATAAAGTACTTTACAAAGTGTTTCTATTTATAGTAACATGTGAAAAAAATAGGAACATGCAAGTTTCTCTATAGAGAACGAAAGGATACAAGATGCAAGAAGATTTCGATGAACTTATTGAGGTATTTGCCAAGACAAACAGCAAAGACAAGATGCAGCAGCTGTTTGAAGAACTCTTTACCATGAAGGAAAAGTATGATTTTGCCCTTCGTTGGCGTCTTATGAAAGATCTGTATTGCGGTATTCCCCAACGGGAGATTGCACAAGATCTAGGGATTAGCCTATGCAAGATTACCAGAGGTTCAAAGATCCTGAAGAATAAAGATTCTATCATCAAAGCACTGATTGAGGAGAAATCAAATGACAACGACTAAATTTGCTACAAAAGACTTACCAAATAAAGAAGGATATTTCGGAGCATACGGGGGATCATTCATCCCTCCGCAAATTCAACAGGTTATGGATGAGATCACTGAGGCATATCTTGTCTTGAAAGATGATCCTGTATTCATTGAAGAACTCTCATATCTAAGAAAACACTATATCGGCAGGCCATCCCCTATCTACTATGCAGAATCTCTCTCTAAGCAGATTGGAGGAGCAAAGATATACCTCAAACGCGAAGACCTCAACCATACAGGTGCTCATAAAATAAATCACTGTGTTGCAGAGGCTCTGCTGGCAAAGAAGCTGGGTAAAAAGAAACTTATCGCCGAGACAGGTGCCGGCCAGCATGGTGTGGCACTTGCGACAGCAGCTGCATTAGTCGGATTGAAAT
>CAYYPJ010000065.1:0-11610 GCA_964473495.1 uncultured Spirochaetales bacterium | reverse complement strand
CATCAATACCTACACGGGATTCACCATTAGTATGGGACTTTGGGGACTGGGTTTCGGCGGGTTCTGGCTTTTTATGCCGGGAGCAATGGCAGATGTCATCGACGAGATCGTGGTCAAAGAACGTAAACGTGACGATGGAATCCTCTTAGGATTTCGTGCATTCTTCGGTCGTCTCTCATACGCCAGTCAGGCAATCGTCTTTTGGGTGATCCATAGCCTTACCGGTTTTGCAGACGCTCCACGGTCAGATGCAGCTATCTTTGGGATTCATCTGCAAATAGGGCTGATCCCTACCCTCTTTATCATCTGCGGAATACTGGTATTCGTCAATATGAATACCCTCACTCATGAGAGTGTTGAAAAACATAAAAGAGAGCTACAGCAATTGGATCTATAATAATTCTACAACTCATCATCTGTTAATACCTGCATGAGAAAGAAAACACTTTTAACAACCCTCTTTTTTTTGTATACTGATAAGATACTGATTAAGGAGACTCTTTCATGCTGAAAAAACTCGCTAGTCTTGAAACACGTTTCAAGACTATAGAAAAGAAAATTTCCTCTCCTGATATCATGAAGGACATGAAGTTCTATCGTGAGATCATGCAAGAGCATGCGCATCTTTCTCAAATCATGGATGAGTTCTATATATTCCGTGATACAACACAAGAGATACAAGATACAAAACTCCTTATAGAGGAAGAAAAAGACGCAGAGATGCGGGATATGGCAAAAGGAGAACTCAAAGAACTTGAGAAAAGACGGGCCAATTCAGAATCAAGACTAAAAGTCCTCCTCATACCAAAAGAGCCCCTTGACGGGAAGAACATCATCATGGAGATCAGGGCAGGCACCGGAGGAGAAGAGGCAGCTCTCTTTGCAGCTGATCTCTACCGAATGTACACACACTTTGCAGAGGAAAATCATTGGAAAACTGAAATACTATCACTGAATGAGACAGGTATCAAAGGATTGAAAGAGATCATCTTCTCGATCTCCGGTGAGCAGGTCTACGGGAACCTCAGATGGGAAAGTGGCGTCCATAGAGTACAGAGAGTACCAACCACTGAATCTAGTGGGAGGATTCATACTTCTGCAGTAACAGTTGCAGTACTGCCGGAAGCCGAAGAGACCGATATAAAGATAAACCCGGAAGATCTGAAGATTGATGTATATCGCTCATCGGGTCCGGGAGGACAGAGTGTGAACACAACGGACTCTGCTGTCCGTATTACCCATATTCCCACCGGTTTGGTCGTCACCTGTCAGGATGAGAAGTCTCAGATCAAAAACAGGGCGAAGGCCTTAAGAGTCCTTCGTGCGCGATTGTATGAAGTGAAAAAGGAGAAGAGCCAGCGGGAACGAGCAGAGAATCGTAAGAATCAGATCGGAAGCGGGGATCGGTCAGAACGGATCAGAACCTACAACTTTCCTCAGAACCGTGTAACTGATCACCGTATCAATCTCACACTCTATAAGTTGGATTCGATTCTACAGGGCTCTTTATCGGAAGTTATTGACGCATTGAAAATCAATGCAGGAGAAGAGGCACTCAAGGAGATGTAGCATATGATCACAATCAAGGATGTACTTTCTCAGGGAACGAACAGATTACGACACTACTCAAAGAGTGGTACACCCTATCTTGATGCCCTCTTACTCATGGCTCATACTCTAAAGAAAAGTAAAGAACAGATCATTGCCTCGCTAGATGAGGTAATCTGGGAAGTTGATGCCATACAATTCGGCAACCAGATTCAACAACGCATGACAGGTATCCCTGTAGCATACCTCATCAAACGGAAAGAGTTCTATGGATTGGAATTTTATGTGGATCATCGGGTACTCATACCTCGTCCAGATACAGAGATCCTGGTAGAGACTGCTTTACATCTCGCAGAAGAGAGAGAAGATCTCACCATTCTTGACCTTTGTACAGGTTCCGGGTGCATAGGAATATCTCTCACACATGAATTGTTGGAAAAGCCTTTCACAGGAGATCTCCAGCTCACACTCTCTGATATCTCCAGTGAAGCACTCTCCGTCAGTGCACTCAATGCACGCAATATATTGGGTAGTGAGCCTCCTACGATTGAATCTGATCTATTCACCAAGATTCCTGGAAGTTTTGATATCATCATCAGCAATCCTCCATATCTTACTGACCAAGAGTCAAATAAACCGGAACTTCTGGCAAGAAAAGAGCCTGATATTGCATTGCGATCAGGAACAGATGGGCTTGTCCACATGCGGGAGATCATCAAAGATGCATATAAGCATCTAAATCCTCAAGGATATCTTATTCTTGAGGGCGGATTCGATCAGGCAGAACGTATAAGAGAACTACTCATATGCAATGGATACACCTCCGTTATGAGCAAAAAAGATCTTGGTGGAAATGATCGCGTAGTATACGGAATGAGGACACATTAGACATACATGCTAAATTTGATAGAGAAATTCAAACAGAAAATAGTATCTTACTCAGAAGACGATCAAAGGCGTATCATCGATGCGGCAATATGGGCAAAGAACCTGCACAATGATCAAAAACGTGCAAGCGGCGAACCGTATTTCATTCACCCCCTTCATGTAGCAGAGACACTCGTCTATCTAAAACTTGATGCAGATGCTGTGATCGCAGGGTTCCTGCATGATATCATGGAGGATACAGATACCAGTTTTGAAGACATCTTAAATCGTTTTGGTTTTGAAGTTGCAAAACTTGTTGACGGTGTGACTAAGATATCGATTGTGAAAGTGAAGAATAAAAGCTTACAGGAAGCACAGACCATTCGAAAGATGCTCTTTGCCATGTCCGAAGATATTCGGGTTATCATCATCAAGCTTGCTGACAAACTACACAATATGAACACTCTTGAATTCCTCTCACCCCAGCGACGCAAGATCATTGCCACCGAATGCCTCGATATCTATGCACCACTTGCTGACAGATTAGGAATCTCATGGATGAAGGATGAACTTGAGGATCTTGCACTCAAAGCACTCAATCCGGAAGCATATGCATATATAAAGAATTTCTTACTGTCAAGACGAAGTGAACGTAATGATTACTTGAAACGGATCGAGAAAGCCATCTCCCGTGCATCAGGAGAAGAGAACATCACTGATATCCTGGTTTCCAGCCGAACAAAGCACTTTTATTCTATCTATCTGAAGATGAAACGAAGAAAGAAGAAAATTGATGAGATCTATGATATCCATGGTGTGCGAATTCTGTGTAATACAACCAATGAGTGTTACACTCTCCTTGGGGTCATTCATAAACTCTGGCCGCCTATAGAGGGTAGATTCAAAGATTATATTGCTATGCCTAAAGCAAATCAGTATCAGAGCCTTCACACTACGGTGATGAGCTACAACGGCAAATTGTTGGAGATACAGATACGAACAAAAGCCATGCATTATACGGCAGAGTATGGAGTCGCGGCACACTGGACATACAAACATACTTCTGGAAGCGGAATTAAGATCCCGAGAAACCAGCTGCCTATCATTAACAAGTTAAAACACTGGGATCAGCAACAGACTATTTCAGACTCATTCCTCGATGAGATCAAGGAGGATCTACTCAAAGATTCGATCTATGTTTTCACACCGAAAGGACACATCGTCGAACTGCCAAAGAATTCCACTGCTATCGACTTTGCCTATCATATTCATACAGAAGTTGGACATCATATGATTGGAGCAAAAGCGGACGGATCTATTATATCATTGGGACAACCGTTAAAGAACACTCAGACAATTGAAATATTAACAGCCACCAATGCCCGACCTCATATAAACTGGCTGCGATTGGCACGAACGACAAGAGCACGTCAAAAGATACGGTACTGGCTCAATAAACACGATGAGACACTGCTGCTTGATAAGAATATTATAGCTAAAGGGAAGCCCGAGCAGAAACATGCCGTTCAAAAGGCTGTCCGATACCTTCAGAAACAAGCAAAACCAAAAGAGGAAGAAATCGTCACGCAAGTCATCGATCAGGCAAAAGTGGCTTTTAAGATTGGTGACGAGACGAATATGATGATCAGTATCGCTCAATGCTGTAAGCCTACTCGTGGAGACGATATCGTAGGATATATCTCCCGAGGACGAGGGATCATCGTACACCAAAGAAACTGCAAAAACTTGCTTCATATAAAGGATATTGAAAACCGCAGTATAGAGGTTGAATGGGAGACTGTATCTCCAAAGACTACTAAACGTTTCCAGGTCACAAGCAGGATTGTCTCTGACCTTTTCTCTGAGATTGAAAGTGCTGTACGAAAATTTCACGGGCATCTCATCGAGGGGAAACTTGAAGAGACAGAGAAAGACCGTCTTATTGGAAGTTTTACTATGGAGATAGATCAGAAGAATGACTATAAGAAGGTTCTTAAATGCATCCGAAATATACCGTCAGTTCTCAATCTTATTCCGCTTTAAGAGCTTGCTTAAGTTCTTCAAAACGCTCAAGAATGGGTAACTGCTGGGTACATGCCCGTTCACACTTTCTACATGCAGTACAAGCATCAAGCTCATCGATGGAAATTCCCCAGTAAGATGTCAACCGATCGTGAACAGATTCTCCTCCTTTCAGATAGAGCAGGTTTGCTGTCTCCATGAATTTCCATACAGGAATACCTACAGGGCAATCCCTGCAGTACATGCATCCTGTACACAACGTATTAAAACGTTTCTCGGAGCCTTGCCGCAATGTGTCTATCTCTTCTTTACTGTATGGAGTATATGCATCTGCAGAGGCTATCGCTGTATCAACATTGTCGATAGTACGAAATCCTACAAGTCTAACATCTATCCGTTTCTCCTGCAGAAGGAAATGAAGTGCAGCATCAAGCATATTCTGTCCCTTATGTACTTTGAGATACCCAAAGGCTTTCTCATTCTGCACAATAAGTCCTCCGCCTAAGGAATTCATCACCACCACTCCCAAGTTATGGGCAGCTGCAGCAGAGATTCCCTCCTCTCGGTAACGAAAATTGATCGCTGAGTACCCGAGCAAAACACCTTCGAACAGATCTCGTTCGATAACTTCACATATCATATCCCCAGGGAGATGTGTTGAGAATGAGATATGGTTGATCAATCCTTCCTCTTTTGCCTTCACCATCGCATCTATTGCTCCGCCTGCGATACGCTTATCAAGCTCTTCCGGATGCAGGAGATACCAGCAGTGGTAAAAGTCTATCGTATCGACTCCAAGTCGCTTCAATGACCGTTCAAGATCTCGGCGAAGATCATCCCCAGAAACTTTCATGGACTTACTGCTGACATAGAATGGCCGCTTAGCTTTGCGCTTTATCTCCTTAATAGCAGTTCCCATGATATGTTCTGATTCATCTTCACAGTATCCCGGGGCAGTATCAAAATAATTTATTCCTCTATCATAGGCATGGACAACTATCTCAGCCATCTCATCGATCTTCTTGGGTTCTGGAAATCGCATGCCGCCAAACCCTATAGCTGAGACCATTTTTCCCGTCTTACCATATTCACTATATCTCATGCAATCCTCCAGTCATCCTTAGACATTGAATCGGAAATGCATAATATCCCCATCACGAACTATATACTCTTTCCCCTCAATTCTCAACTTACCGGCTTCTTTCACCTTCTGCTCAGAACCATAGGAAAACAGATCTTCACAATGATATACTTCTGCTTTGATGAACCCTTTTTGGAAATCTGTATGAATCACCCCTGCAGCCTCAGGTGCTTTAGATCCTTCCTTGAAGGTCCAGGCTCGATCCTCATCTGCTCCTGCAGTGAAGAAGGTCCTAAGGCCTAAGGTCTTGTATCCTGTCTCAACAAGCATATTAAGTCCTGACTCTTGAAGCCCGGCTGCTTCCAAGAATTCTTTCCTCTCCTTCGCAGTATCAAGAGCTGCAATCTCTGCTTCTAACTGCCCACAGATCATTGCGACTTCAGCCCCATCTGCCGATGCTATAGACCGAACTTGATCCACATAATCATTCCCGCTTTCAAGTGCCTCTTCATCCACATTACATACATAGATCACCGGTTTCATTGTGATCAGATGCATATCGAGAAGCAACGCCTTCTGTTCAGGAGTGAACCCCAAACTTCTCGCCGCCTTACCGTTGTTCAGAGCCTCCTGCAGTCGGATTAATAACGGTTTTAACTGTGCGACCAACTTTCCCCCGTCTTTTCCCATTCTTGCCATCTTATCGACCTTGGAAAGCCGTTTCTCAACGCTCTCAAGATCGGCTAGAGCAAGTTCTATATCTATCGTCTCTATGTCGGAGGCAGGGTTGATCTTATTCTCGACATGGATAATATCTTCATCTTCAAAACAGCGTACGACATGTACAAGTACTCCCACTTCACGTATGTAGGATAAAAACCGGTTACCAAGACCTTCTCCCTTTGAGGCGCCTTTCACTAACCCTGCAATGTCGACAAATTCCACGACAGCAGGAATAATTTTCTCTGTTGGTATCAGATTAACGATCTTGTCTAATCGCTTATCAGGTACACTTACTATACCTACGTTCGGATCGATAGTGCAAAAAGGATAGTTTGCCGCTTCTGCCGGAGCAGAAGTCAATGCTGAAAAGATTGTCGATTTACCGACATTCGGTAATCCAACTATACCACAATTCAATCCCATTTTGTATACTCCTCTCTCAGATCACTTGATTCTCATAGGGTAATTCGAGCGATATATCGTATCATATATTGACAACAATGATAACCTCAATTACTGTAGAGGACTATAGCTTATGAATAAAACACAGTTCCAATACGACAGCAATACTGAAAGAAATCATTGTTCCCTGCTTGTAACAATTCGTTACCCACAGGAATCTGAGACCATCACCGAGTTCTCGCAACAAGAATTGATCAGTCTCACAAAAACGATGGGAATGGACGTCTCAAAGGCCATGATCGTTACCATAAAGTCACCAAAGTCCGCTTACCTTATCGGAACAGGTAAGATGAAAGAGATATGTGCACTAGCAGACGACTTAGCAGTTGACTGCATCATCTTTAATCAGGATATCTCTCCAAGTCAACAACGTAATTGGGAACGAAGTTCCCAGCGGTGCGTCATAGACCGTGAAGAGGTTATTCTTCAGATATTTGCTGATCGTGCATCGACAAAAGAAGCTATTTTGCAAGTAGCATATGCTAGACAGAAGTACTCACTTCCAAGACTCACCCGTGCATGGACGCACCTCTCCCGTCAACAAGGCGGATCCAAGGGTGCCCGTGGTGCAGGAGAGACTCAGTTAGAAGTCGACCGACGTTTAGTGATGAGACAGATCTCTCACATCAAGCAGGAGTTACAAGGGGTTCGTGCCCATCGAGAGACGCAGAGAAAGCAACGACAAGGGGTATCAGTCCCTACTGGCTCTATCGTTGGATATACCAATGCTGGCAAATCATCTCTTCTTAAGGTTCTTACCAATGCAGACATCTTAATCGAAAACAAATTGTTTGCAACTTTGGATCCAACTACTCGTAAGCTTCACTTATCGGGAGGTACAGATGTACTTCTTACTGATACCGTCGGTTTCGTGCAGAATCTCCCGCATAATCTTATAGATGCATTCCGTTCCACCTTAGAGGAGACTCGATACTCTGACTTCTTAATACATCTTATCGATGCTTCGCATCCGGAACCTGAGAGATGCTATCAAACGACAATAAACGTACTTGAGTCTATCGGATGTACCGATAAGCCATCCATTATCGTCATCAATAAGGTTGATTTATGTGACAACTTACTGCACCTCGCATCTATCAGACAAAAGAATCAACGGGTTATCCCTATCTCAGTAAAGAGTGGTGAAGGTATTGAAGATCTTCGTAAAGCTATTGAAGAAATAGTATTCGATGTATATCCCAAAGAGACCTATATCCTTCCACAGGACAGATATGATGTACTTGCATTTATACGAAAGAATGGCTCAGTCATCTCAGAAGATTTCCAGGAAGATCAGATTGTTATAGAGGCTCGCATACCCGATAAGTTCAGATCCGCTATCAGAGCCTATAGCAGCACGTAAAATCCATCCCGATCTGTCGAAACAAACCGGGATACTATTCACTATACCTGTTCTTCGGGATGCTAAAGGTCCAGTGTATATCGTGCACCAATCCCACCACTAAAAGAGAAGTCGAAAGGAATAACGGTTATTCCAGGGACAACTTCCAGGAAGATCTCGACAGCAGGATTATCAAAGTGGTAGGAAATCCCCGCAGGGACATCGATTCCGAAAGAGAATCCATTAAAGAATCCTACATTAAGACCACCTCCCACGTATGGATACAAATCTACCGTACCAATAGTAAATTTGTCAAATCCATATAATGCATCTGTCCGAAGTACCACTGGTTTTGCAGATAATCCATATCCTACGACAGCATCGAAGGATATGTTATCATCAAATACATACTTTGCTGAGACCCCTGAAGGCACTCCAAGGGCCAAACCAACACTGATATCTCCCACATCGGAAACAGGTTCAGCCGCAGTGATTGGCATAACGACTGCCAGACATACAACAAGTATTACTAATATTCTTTTCATAATTCCTCCTGCAAATATATAAAAATCATCTTATAAAAATGATACTCGTAAATGGGCATAGAATCAATCCACAAATGCCATAACACCTCCTAATTGTATCAGATTCACTCAGATATGATACCACAAAGAAAAATTACTGCCATAGCCAGAGTTTACCAAAATTATCAATAGATACCCACGGTAAACCCGTCGTCCTTTTTCGCTTCGCTCACGGAACTATCGTTCCTGTATTACAACTCCATACGGAGTTGCCCTGAATCCTTCTTCCCCTGATACTCTGCCTACGAACGTATGAAACTAGCTGATTTGGTTGGTGGACTGCATAATTAGGGTGTCGAACTGCTCGTGAAATTCTTTCTGTCTTCTTTGTAAGTTCTTTTGCAGTTGCAATATCTTACTATTCCCATGGCCTTTATTTTCCTCTACATATTTTATACAGATTCAGGATATACTCCCTGTTTGCTTTTGATAATGAAAACCATTAAACTTTTCTTCTTTGAGCATTTGATATCTTGAAGCTTTAGTAATTCAATGTGATACTCATAATATAGATAAATTATTTTTATATTACTATCGTAAAGGAGTATAGAGAATGCGAAACATTGATGTCTTAGTTATAGGCGGTGGAGCCTCAGGTTTGCAAGCAGCCATTACTACAAAGTCGACCTATCCTGAAAAAGAGGTGGTTTTGATTCGCCGAGAAGAAAAAGCGTTGATTCCCTGTGGAATCCCATATATCTTTGGATCTTTGGAGAGCAGTGAGAATGATGTCCTTCCAGATAAGATCCTCACAAGTCTCGGAGTGGAGATTGTTATTGATGAGATGATCGACATAAAACCTGATGATCATATGTGCAGTTTTAAGAGTGGTGAGGAATACTGCTACGAAAAATTAATCCTAGCTACAGGTTCAATTCCTACTAAACCAAAATGGTTAAAAGGTGGGGATCTAGAACACGTCTATACCATTCCCAAGAACAAGGTATATATAGACAAGATGGTGGAAACCCTCAAGAACATGAAAAAGATCATAGTCGTTGGAGCAGGATTCATTGGTGTTGAGGTATCTGATGAACTGAACAAGAAAGGATATGAAGTTACCCTTGTTGAGCTGGAAGATACAATTCTTAAGAAAGCATTTGACCCGGAATTTGGTAAGATTGCATCAGAACATCTTGTAGAACGAGGAGTTACGGTAATTACCGGAAAAGGAATTAAAGAGATCAATGGTTCTAACAACACCGTATCCAGCATCACCTTGACAACGGGAGAGACGATTAATGCTGATGCTGTTATCCTTTCAATGGGGTACAGACCTAATACAAAACTTGTGGAGAAAGCTGGAATAGAGCTAAACTCCCTCGGATTTATCAAGACCTGTGAATATATGAGAGTATTGCCCTGCAGTAATGATATTGTCGCTGTCGGTGATTGTGCCGAGAAGAGAGACTTTATCACAAGAAAGATTGATGCTACCATGTTAGCTTCAACAGCATGTGCAGAAGCACGTATAGCGGCAATGAACTTGTATACCTTAAGCCCATGTAAGCCATTTACCGGTACGATAGCCATCTACTCTACCTCAATTGGAAAACATGCTTTTGGAACAGCAGGAGTTACTGAAACACGTGCGATTCTGGAGAATTTTGCCATCATCAGCGGTAGTTTCACTGGTATAGATACCCATCCGGGAAGCATGGCACACTCACATACACAAACAGTAAAACTTATTGTTGCTGCTGATTGTGGAATGATCCTTGGTGGTGAAGTATATGGAGGACACAGCACCGGTGAATTAACCAATGCTATAGGATTTCTCATTCAGAACCGAGTGACAGTAAAAGCACTGCTCACCATGCAGATTGGGACACAACCATTATTGACAGGTTCTCCTGCAGGGTATCCTCTGATCAAGGCTGCCGAAGTAATTGTAAAGAAAATGAGAAAATAGATAGATACCGATACTATTCGGAGGAGTCACTCGTTGATCCCTCCGGATACTTCACTCTATAAAGATGATAATATAATCCTAATAGGTTTATATCTGCTGAGAACATTCCTTCAGCATCTCTATACCTCTTATTTCAGACTTATACATGGTTACCCATTCAACAGTTGCTTGAGGGAACGCTTCTTTTACTCGATCTCCCCATACAACCTCCTCTTGTTTACTTTTATTAATAATAACCTTATGGATATTCAACCCGAAGTTCTTTATTTGTTCCTTGATCATAATGCTCTCCGAAAAACTTAATTCATCCTCATTCATCACGAGGACAAATTCCGTAACAGCAGCATCCTCCAGCATATGCTGCAAATGTTCATATCGACTCTTCATAGTATTTAGACGAGAGTAAACAGGATCTTCTTCCAGTGTTGAAAGATTTTCTTTTCGAATCCTTGCAATTCCATTCTTTTTATCAACGATCTCTTTTCTCATCGCTATTAATTGATAGATCCAGTGTAGGTTAACACTCGGTAGAGCTAACATTCTCAAAGTTAATGCTGTAGGAGGGGTATCAATGATAATCTGATCAAACCGGTCATCATTGAAACAACGCTGCAGCACTAAAAGTGCCGCATACTCCTCCATCCCCGGTGCATATTTAAGTATATTGAAATATTTATCAATATTCAGTGCCTGCTGATAATGATAAAGTCCCTTAAACTCTTTCTGAATATCACGCATATACTCACGACTCATCTTTTCCATATCAGATTCACGTATCATGAGTTTTGGAAGCAGACGTTTTTCCCGAGCCCCTAATTTGGTCTCGAAGATATCATGAAGATTATGAGCAGGATCCATTGAGTCAAGCAGTAGTGACTGCCCCTCTAAAACCATGCTCATAGCAGCTATGGAAGAACAGGTCGACTTTCCTACCCCTCCCTTCCCAATAAACATGTGCAAACGTGACATCTATGGTTCCCCCATGATACTTGCTAATTCACTCAACCCATTACCGGTTTGGGAAGCCCTTAACAACATACGTTCAAGATCGTCAGCCATATACGGAAGC
>CAYYPJ010000064.1:0-11651 GCA_964473495.1 uncultured Spirochaetales bacterium | reverse complement strand
CATTTTTCCTATTCGGGTGTTTATTACTTATGTAAATAAATACATAAATGCAGTAAAATGTAGTTTGTATACATTACGATGAGCATGGACAACGGAGATTTTCAATGACACATAAGAACATATTCTATTCTATAGTACGATTCTCACAGAGACATTCTCTTATGGTGATAGTGGCAACCATCATTATCACTATACTATTCTCCTTCTTTGCCGGTAAAATAAAATTGAATTCAGACTATAGTGATCTGCTCCCCCCCGAGAATAAAGCCAATAAAACCTATCAGGAGCTAAGTCAAGATGAGAATGCCAGTGATAATCTGATTCTGACCTTTCAGAGCAGCAACATGTTTGTTCCGAAAACCCTTTCAGTTCTTGAACAAGTGGTTGAACAACTTGGGGACTTGGATAATTTCAAAACAGGGACATCACCGTTCTCAATGGTAACTGCAGAAAAGAAGAACAGCAGGCTTGTGATCGTTCCTATCAATCCACACACTGGAGAAGGCCCCTGGACACAGGAAGAGGCTGACATGTTCAAGAAACGACTGCTCAATGATAAAGTGGCACAAAACCTTGTCGTCTCTAAAGACGGTTCTATGATGCTCTTCTATTTTCCTGTTGATGGATCAAACGGAGAAAGCGATCTTCAATACGAGCAGATCAAAGAGATTGTTGAACCTCTGAATGCATATGGGGAAGCATCATTGAATGGGACATTAGCGATCAATAATCGTGTTAAGTTCTTTCTCGTTCATGATCTGATCACGCTGTTGGGGATCTCATTTATAGTTATCATGATTATCTATTATCTTAGCTTTCGATCAAAAAGAGCGGTGATCCTGCCCCTGTCAGTGGTCGTCTTTGGTGTTATCTGGTGTCTTGGGATCATGTATCTGCTTGGATATAATCTCACGATCTTCAGTATCATAACTCCGCCGTTAGTCCTAACCCTTGGCAGTTCTTATAGTATTCATATGCTTAATGAATATTATCGCGTAGGCGGGGTACATGAAAATGATACAGATAAGAGATGGATCGCCGGTGCCGTCTATCACATCAATAAGACAATCATCTTAGCATGTATCACATCTGTTGCCGGTTTCCTCAGTCTGCTGGCAACTGAGATCGATCAATTCAAAGAGTTTGGCATCTCAACGGCTATTGGTATCTCGGTCTGTGCCCTGCTGACCCTCTTTTATTTGCCGGCGGCACTTCATCAACTGTCAAATCCTAAACGGTCACAGAGCAAACATGTGCGAGAAGGACATTTGACACAGATAGTTGCGAATATCGGGGATGTCGTAATAGAGCACTGGGGCATCATCCTTGGAATGGTGGCAGTATTGATCATTGGTTTTATCATTGCATTCCCTCAAGTAGAATTTGAGACAAACTATACCAAATACTTTTCGGAGAACGATCCTTTGGTGATTAGTTCGAATCGCTATACTAAAGCTATCGGGGGAGTGGATCTGGTCTATGTGACGCTGAAAGCACCGAAGGGTGAGAACGGTTACTTTCTCCAGCCGAAGGTCTTACAGGCGGTTGATGCTTTTGAAATGAGTACGATGGATCATACCATTGACATCACCCATGACCTGTCCTTTGCGAGTTATGTGAAATTTCTCGATGGAGTGATGGACGGAAAGGAAGATATTCCCGATTCTCCGGGACTGATCATGCTTCTCTCCCGGTATCTTGGGCTTATCTCAAAAGCAGAAGCGAACAACACAAATCTGAATATGCTTATCAATGATGACCAAACCCAGTTGACGATTGCGTATCGTTACCGAGATACCGAGGGTATGGCGACGACGGGATTGGAGAATACGCAGCATGTCTTAGATGCTGTTGATGTAAGTACTCACCTGCTCCCTGAAGAGATCGAGGTGACTACTTGGGGAAATGGTGAACGATACCTTGTTCTGAGTGATATGATCCAGAGTGATCAGCGTCGATCTACAATCGTTTCTATTATTGTCGTATTTCTGATCACGGCAATCACTTTTCGTTCTCTCGGGTATGGATTCTTCTCGATCATCCCGATTACTGTTGGAATCATGGCAAACTACATCTTCATGGTACTATTCGGGATCCCATTCGATATGATTACCATGGGGTTCTCGAGTGTGACTGTCGGAGTTGGAATTGACGATGCTATCCATTTTATCATCAATTATAAAAGAATCCATAGTGAATTCCCTTCCGATCTTAAGACTGCGATTCGCAAGACGATCAAACAGACCGGACGCCCGATCATACTGACATCGATCTCCATTATTTCAGGGTTGATGGTTCTCTCGTTCGCAAGTTTTATGCCTATCAGATTCTTCGGTATTCTGATCTCGATAGCTCTGTTCAATACGCTGTTAGCGACACTCTTTGTCTTACCTGCGGTGATGTATGGCGTACTGAAGTATAGGAATCTGGTAAAAGGACGTTTTTCCAAGATATAGGACCGTTCTAACTTCTACCGTAGTAGCGGTCTTCCAATTGAGCTTTTGCATAGAGACGCTGCAGTTTTCTCCAACTGAACCACAGAAGCGGAATGATAAGAAGCCCGAGAAATGTTTCAGTAGTGAGAAAGAAGTCATAGAGTCCATGAATCAGGATCGCATAACACAGACCTGTTGAAGCAGAGACTTTCTTATCGAATTTTGCCGCACCAATATAATATCCCATGATGCCGGAGGCAACTGCATGCAGGGGAACGGCAGTCACACTCCTCAGGAGTGCTGTTGAGATAGGAGCCTGACAGCTGTAGAGGATATTCTCCAGGAGAGCGAATCCCATGCTTACAGCTATTGTGTAGACGATACCGTCAGTGGTCTCATCGAACGCATCAGATGGGACAAATACCTGTTTGATGATCAGATATTTACTCGTTTCTTCAACTGGGGCTGCGATACCGAATCCTGTGACGAGTGCGTACAGGAAAAGCGGCATCCCGTCGGTAATCGGACTTATCAGTGTCTCAAGTATGTATACAGGGATAGTGACCGCGATACCCAGTATGATGGCTTTAATGATGAGTATCTTCGGTTCTGGCCGCAGGGTATCTTTTCGATAGAAATACCAGGATAATATGAGAGCCGGCAAAACGGCAAGTATGATATTGCTCAACAGCATGTTCGGATACCTCTTGTTTCCATCATACTGCTATTTTTGCAGGTTGTGGAAAAAATATGGAGAGACTTGCCGGGTTGTCATCTCTATATGTATCTTATAGCTGAAAAGAGAAATTGTGAGATGAGGTGGATAGATGAGAATAGATAAAATGACAGTCAAGCTCCAGGAAGCATTACAAGAGGCAGATTCTCTTGCTCGGGAATACAACCATGGTTCTATAGGCTCTGAGCATCTTCTTCACGTACTCCTGGCTCAGGAGGATGGGATCGTTCGTCCTCTGATCAATACCATAGGGGCTGATGTGAACATGGTGCAGCAGCAGCTTCAGAAGCGTCTGCGGGCCATGCCGAGAAGTTATGGGGAAACACAACCACAGTTGGCCCTCTCCGGTGAACTTGCAGGATATCTGTATGGTGCAGAGAAGGAAGCGGACACACTCCATGATGAGTATACAAGTACCGAGCATGTACTCCTTTCTATCGTCAAAGGGAAAGGGACTGTATCTGATATCTTAAGGCGGACAGGTGTAACAGAGGCAAACCTTTTAAAAGCATTGAAAAGTGTACGAGGCTCTCAGCAGGTGACCGATCAGAATCCTGAGGCAAAATATCGAGTACTCGATAAATACTGTAAGGATCTTACTCAGCTTGCCCGTCAGGAAAAACTTGATCCGGTCATAGGTCGTGATGAAGAGATACGGCGAGTGATGCAGGTGCTTTCCCGAAGAACTAAGAATAATCCGGTTCTTATCGGAGAACCGGGAGTGGGGAAGACTGCTATTGTTGAGGGGCTGGCTAGACGTATAGTCTCCGGGGATGTCCCGGATATGCTCAAATCAAAACGACTGCTTTCTCTTGATCTAGGAGCCTTGGTCGCTGGGGCAAAGTACCGTGGTGAGTTTGAAGATCGATTGAAAGCGGTGATTAGGGAGATCGAACAGTCCGGGGGAGAGATCATCATATTCATTGATGAGCTGCATACCGTCGTGGGGGCAGGAGCCGCTGAGGGCTCGACTGATGCCTCTAATCTGTTGAAGCCGGCCCTCTCTCGGGGAGAGCTGCATACTATTGGTGCGACAACCCTGGATGAGTACCGAAAATATATAGAGAAAGATGCCGCCTTAGAGAGACGATTTCAGCCGGTCTATACCAAAGAGCCGTCTGTCGAGAGCACGATAGCGATCCTAAGGGGGTTGAAAGAGCGCTACGAGGTCCATCATGGTGTTCGGATAAAAGATGAGGCATTGATCGCTGCTGCGACATTCTCAGACCGTTATATTACCTCACGTTTTCTCCCTGATAAAGCTATAGACCTTGTTGACGAAGCGGCAAGCCGTATGAAGATGGAGATAGAGAGTCAACCGCTGGAACTGGATAAGATCGAGCGAAGGATACTGCAGCTGAACATTGAGAAGCAGTCTTTAGTGAGAGAGACTAATGAGGCATCAGTAGCGCGGAGGGACAAGATAGAACGGGAACTTGCTGATCTGCAGACCCGCAGAGACGGGATGCATCTACAGTGGCAGCAGGAGAAGCATATCATCGACAAGATCAGAGAAAGCAAAGCTGAAGTAGAATCTCTTAAAGCTGAAGAAGTCCAGGCAATCCGTGATGGTAATCTTGCACGAGCTGCAGAGATCAAGCACGGGGAGATCCCTGCTTTGCTGGAACAGGTGAGTGAAAAGAGCCGGGAGCTTGTTTCAATTCAAGGAGATCGCCAACTATTGCGGGAGGAAGTCTCTGAAGATGATATTGCAGCGGTTGTCTCACAATGGACTGGGATACCGATTACAAAGATGCTCTCATCAGAGGTTGAGAAATACGTGAAGTTAGAGGAGATCCTGGCACGGAGGATAGTCGGTCAGAGGGATGCTATTCAGGCGGTGTCAAATGCAATCAGGCGAAATAAGGCAGGGGTCGGCGATGAGAATAGACCTCTTGGTTCTTTTATGTGTATAGGACCAACCGGGGTAGGAAAGACAGAACTTGCCCGAACGCTCGCTGATTTCCTCTTTGATGACGAAAAGGCACTGACACGAATAGATATGAGTGAATATATGGAAAAACACACCGTATCCCGTTTGATTGGGGCACCTCCGGGATATGTCGGCTATGATCAGGGAGGACAGCTGACAGAAGCTGTCAGGCGTCGTCCCTATTCAGTCATTCTCTTTGATGAGATAGAGAAGGCACATCATGATGTCTTTAACATACTGCTGCAGCTTCTAGATGATGGACGCCTTACCGATGGGCATGGACGGGTTGTAGACTTTCGCCATGTTATCATCATCATGACGAGTAACCTCGGGAGTGATCTCATACTGCAGTGTGAAGAGCTGGATCAAGTACGAGCGCAGATCGATATACTCTTGAAACATACATTCAAGCCGGAATTTCTCAATAGGGTCGATGAGGTTCTTCTCTTTGAGCGACTTGACCGCGGGGCGATCAGGACGATCGTCGAGATCCAGCTGAACCGACTTGCTGCACGACTTGCTGCACGTTCAATAACGATTCATTTCACCGACAGTTTGGTCGATAAGATCGCAGAAGAGGGATATGATCCTGCATATGGTGCACGCCCAGTGAAGAGAGCGATTCAGAACATTGTGGAGAATCCACTTGCTGCCTATCTGCTTGAGCACGATGTCCATGAGATCACCGCAGATTTTGCGCAAGGTTCCCTTACGATATCTACGTAGTGCTTCGCAGCATCGTCTTGTAGGCTTCAGGGGTATCAATATCCCAGATGATTGAGGGATCATCCCACGGTAGCCGTTTGATGCGGCACCTGCTGAAGACTTCTCTCATCGATGCTGTCGGAGGGAGAGTTTCTATGACCTTTCGTGTCGTTCCCGATAGGAGTACCGGATGTCCAGGGGTGTTCTTATACATCGGCTGAATGATCTCAAACGGCTCATCACATGAGTTATGGTAGGTTAGAAGCTGAGCATAGGTATTTGCCTGTACGAGAGGAAGGTCAGCAAGCATGATAAAGAAGAGGCTGCTTTGACTATGCTTCACGCCTTCCTGGATAGAAGAGAACATCCCTCTGTAATATTTAGGGTTGCAGGTAAGAATATAACGGTCTTTGTTCAGACCAAGGTTCTCAATATGTTCTTCAAGTGCATCGGATTTGAATCCTGATACAATGATGATTCTATCAGCTGCCAGGAGTGCGGCCTCAAGGATATGGTCGATTACCGGTTTGTCCTTGAAGGGGAGAAAGAGTTTCCATGAGCGCATACGTGATGAGGTCCCTGCTGCAGGAATGATGCAATCTATCATAGCTAAGCATAGCATGATTGCATATAATTTCCAATCACTCTATACTCTTATATCATGATTGCAACATATGTAAACTGTTTGACCGTGTTTATTGGCTCTCTTCTTGGGTTGTTCTTCAGAAAGAAGATTCGTCCTGGATTCAAGTCGGTGATCTTTGCTAGTGCGGGGGTGATATCGCTCCTTATAGGCTTTCATATGGCATCGGCCACGCAGAGCTATCTGATCATGCTGCTCTCAATCTCAATCGGCGGAATCTTGGGATATCTGGTTGATATAGAGAAGTGGATTCTGCATATGGGCGTACGTTTTGAACGACTGACAGTCTTTAGACGATCAATCGATACCACAGATGATGAATCGAAGAATTTTGCCAAAGGGTTTCTTGATGCCTCTATCCTCTTTTGTGCTGGTTCAATGACCATTGTTGGTGCGATAAATGCCGGTGCCATGGGAGATTATAGACTAATTCTGATCAAGTCAGTCATGGACGGGTTTATGGCAATCATATTCTCCGCCGCCTATGGGATAGGGACGATGTTCTCTATCGTGACAATCCTGGTCTATCAGGGAGGGCTCACATTGACATCTGGATGGATCGCTCCAGTACTTGGAGAGCATGGATTGAATGAACTTTCTGCTGTTGGAGGGGTCCTGGTGGTGATGATCGGATTCAATCTGCTTTCCATCAAGGAGTTCAAAACGGCAAACTTTCTTCCTGCGCTTATCCTCGTACCTCTGTTTACCGCGATATCTCCATGGGTAACGACATTCTATCTGTCCCTTATCGGCTGATATCTCGGATAGAAAGAAGATTGCCATCGTATCGGCAGTCTTCTTTATCATATCAGTAGAGCTACTTCACATACTTTCTAGCATCATCAATCGCGGCTTCATATGAGGTTTGTACATCGATAGGACAGGGTTTTACTCCCCATATCTCCTCGGTGTACTCCTTGATGGTCCTATCGGATGAGAACTTGCCGGATGCAGCAATATTCAAGACGGCTTTCTTGTTCCATGCATTTCTATCGGTATAAAGATTCAATGCGTCGGTATGTGTTCTGTCATAGGAAGTAAGGTCTGCAAAGTGCATATAGCGATCCCCATCATCAAAGAGAGCTTTGAACAGCGGTTTGAAAATATCGGGTTCGGAAAAGTTAAAATACCCGCTAGTGATCAGTTCTATGGTTCTCTTGATTTCTTTATTGGACAGACAATAGGAATATGGTTCATAGGTCGAACGTAACTGAGCCACCTCTTCAGCAGTCTTTCCGAAGATAAAGACATTCTCCTTCCCTGCCTCTTCAGCAATTTCTATGTTTGCTCCATCCATAGTACCTAAAGTAAGTGCCCCATTACACATGAACTTCATGTTCCCAGTCCCTGATGCTTCAGTTCCTGCTGTGGATATCTGTTCTGAAATATCGGTTGCGGGGATGATCTTCTCTGCCATAGATACGCGGTAATTAGGCATGAAGTGAACATGCATTAATCCATGAATGGATTTATCATTATTCACGACATTCGCAATATTGTTGATCAGTTTGATGATCAATTTAGCTAACATGTATCCAGGAGCAGCTTTCCCTCCGAACAGAAAGGTTATCGGGATGAAATCGGTAGGTTGTTCATCACGCAGCCGGTTGTAGAGCATAACGATATGGAGAGCATTGAGTAACTGTCGTTTATATTCGTGTATTCGTTTCACTTGAACATCAAAGATACTATAGGGATTGATGTCCCAGCCGAATTCAGTTTTGAGGTAATTGACTGCCTGTTTCTTTGCCGTCAACTTGACTGTATCAAATGCTTCGAGGAATGCGGTATCCTCTGCAGAGGGCTTCAGCTTAGCCATCTGAGAGAAATCAGTGATCCAGCCATCTCCGATGGTTGCAGTGATGAGTTTTGCCAATGGCGGATTAGCATTGAGCAGCCAACGTCTCTGGGTGATCCCGTTGGTCTTGTTGTTGAATCGTTCCGGAAAGATAGCGGCAAGTTCCGGAAACATCTTTTTCTTCAGCAGTTTTGTATGCAGAGCCGCCACTCCATTTGTTGAGTGGGATCCGACGATACAGAGGTTTGCCATACGAACCTGTTTCATATATCCCTCTTCGATGATGCTGATCTTTCTCATGGTTGCATTGTCTCCGGGAAAGAAGGTGATGGCCTGTTGAAGGAATCGCTGGTTGATCTCAAAGATGATCTCTAAATGTCTGGGAAGATTTCTTCCAAGCATCTCTACCGGCCACTTCTCAAGTGCTTCAGGCATTAATGTATGATTGGTGTACCCTAAGGTATGTATCGTAATCTCCCATGCATCATCCCATACTAGGTTCTCATCATCGACAAGTATTCGCATCAGCTCCGGGACGGCTAATGATGGATGGGTATCGTTCATCTGGATTGCTGCATGATTGGGGAATTCTTTCCATGATACTCCTGATTTCTTAAATCTTCGTATAATATCAGAAAGTGAACAGGCAACAAAGAAATATTGCTGTCTCAGTCGAAGTTCCTTACCGAGGTAGAGATTGTCATTCGGATAGAGAACCTGGGTCAGGTTCTCTGCCATGACTTTAGCTTTCACCGCTTCAACGTAGTCCCCCTCATTGAAATCATGAAAATTGAAGTCTTCAGCTGCTCGTGCACTCCAGAGTCGTAGGGTATTTACCGTCTTGTTCCCATATCCCACAATGGGCATGTCATAGGCGATCCCTATGACTTGGTCGGTATCAAGCCATTTGTAGTGGGTCCTACCGTGTTCGGTGATTGCTTCAGTATGTCCTCCAAAGTGGACAGAGACAGTGATATCTCTCCGTTCGATTTCCCATGGGTTACCGTTACGCAGCCAGTTGTCAGGCTGCTCTATCTGGTATCCGTTCTCTATCGTCTGCCTGAATATCCCATAGTTATATCGAAGGCCATACCCGTAGGATGGAAGCTCCATAGTAGCCATTGAATCAAGAAAACATGCTGCTAGACGACCCAAACCACCGTTTCCTATTCCTGCATCGACCTCTTGTTCTATGATCTCCTCATAAGTATATCCAAGATCATTCAATGTTCTTCGAATCTCATCCTCAAGGCCAAGATTGATCACATTGCTTGTCATTGCCCGGCCCATAAGAAATTCAAGAGAAAGGTAATAGATACGTTTGACATCTTTGGCATGGTGGGTCTGCTGGGTATGTGTCCATTGATGGATGATCCTGTCCCTAACGGTATAGGCTAAAGCCATGAAGCGATCATGGTCGGTTGTGGAATAGCGGTCACATCCCAATGTGTATTTAAGATGTTCTGCATAATCCCATTTAATAGACTCACTCTCTCTTCCGAATCTGATATGCAATGGATTCATTGTATTCCCCCCCAAGGACTGGTTTCATTCCTATACTCTAACTATACACGCATCAAACGATTGTTTTCAACACTAGGAACAGCTGGTAGCGTAAAATGTCGCAGATCCTATTTGATTAGCATCATAAACCGTATTTTTCCTGTTCTCCGGGGAAGATGAACATTGATGCAGATGATAACGATTCAACTGGATATACTGCAAAGATGGGTGCGCCAATTCGGCGTTTGATATATAGCAGGGAGAGACATCCTGCCCGGTAAAGTCTAGCCAACAGCCGGTACTTAGCCTTGGAGCCGAAACCGTGAGGTTGAAGTGATAGAGCCTCGTTACTAGAGAGATTGGGTGGTGATGTTTTTCCTATGACAGCAACCAGCAAGAAACGTTTATAAATGGCGAGAACGTGGAGAACCCAACGGGTTCTGAGAGCATGGCGAGCAGGGTAGAGGTAGGAGTAGTTTTTCTCAGGATATATTCGGTGATGATCTTTACGGCCCCTTCAACATGAGGTTTCCAACGCGGAGACTTCACTTTTGTAGGAAGTAATACTGTGTTGTTATGGATAGCCCATTCCTTGGAATCTTTATTCAATACGGGATCGATCCAGTCTCAGTTAGAAATGACGGCTACTTTACAATTATCACTCAAACTTCGCATACCCTTAACCAGCTAATTCCAGACATATTTTCAACCTTTGGGGCAGTTGCTTAAGGAATTTGTTCATTGATTCGTTGAGTTTTTCAATTGGTATGGAGTACTCGGAGGCTATTGTCTCAATAAACAATGACAGCATCAATTCAATTGCATTGAAGAGTGCAGCATCCTGCACTTCTTCCAAAAGTTGGGAGAACAGCTCTCCGAAGCTTATCTCATCTGAGTTTTGACGGTTCAGCCATGACAATATCGAATATTGGCACATGACTATGGCTGTGCTTGCATGGATTTCGGAATAATCCAGTGACTGAGTACTCTTTTGTAGACACAGAAATGACTTACCTGTTTGGGAAAGGGTCTCGATGCCCCAACGGGAGCCATAGTATTCGACTATTTGGTTCTCAGAAAGCTCGATATCAGTTGAGAGAATGGCCAAATACGCACTTTTCTTGTTCCTGTTTCTCACAAATACAATCTTCACTTCCTGGTCATCCCCACCTCTCTTGTTGATTAGTGAGACAGTGGCTGAGAAAAGGTATTTCCTGCCTTTTGAATCGTCTTTGCCAGCCTTTCGATCCAGTTGCCTCTGTATTCTCTCATTCTGGACACACATTTGGCTTCATTATTATTATTCGGTAGTGAAGAATATATCAACACTATATTACCATACTATAAAGTTGACTGTGTTGTCCGGAAAAAGAACCTGGATCGATATGATGATCGTCTGATCGTTGAGGGGAATCTAATACAAGCCTACCAGAAGATCATGGCTTCATATCTAACAAAATTATTAGAGACTATTTTACAGTCACAAAATTCAAGGCAACAGAAACATTAGAATCTTTACTGAATGAGAACTTGTTAATTCGCGAAGGCAATGGGAGAAATACCATATACAGAATCAAGAAATAATCGACTGGTAATCGATTGGTAATCGACCGAATAGGTGCCACAATCGATTAATTGGGTATTTCAGTCGATTAATGGACCATATCTATGGATGTCAGTGAACCAACCATAGGATTGGTGATTCTCTATAGCACTTAGTAAAAATGACCCACCCATGCTGAAATAAAAAAAACCATCTTTTGCACAGTGTTGGTAATTTATTGGAAATAGATTGAAAGAAGTGATAAGGTAAAGAGGCATTGAGAGGGCGATGGTGCAGCATGATGTGGTAGTCCCTGCCCATCGTTCTCCTGATGCTTAAGGACTACCACAATGAC
>CAYYPJ010000063.1:0-11779 GCA_964473495.1 uncultured Spirochaetales bacterium | reverse complement strand
GCATTGGAAGTCCTGAAGAGAATGTCACTGATCTCATCCTCTCCGATTTTATCGTGACATATGATCAGGAGAAGTGGGCTGACCGTATCTGTGAGATCGGGAGAAACCGACTGAAGATAGAGTTCTCCAGTCTTGGTTATCCGGTAAGTGAATTACTTGCAGCGGAATATGAGGAATCATGGGAAAAGTTCGATCGACAGTGGCTTATGGTCTTTATTGAATCCCCTACCGGTGAATTCGCAGGATTCATTGGAGCAAAGCCGGTCACAGTCGATGATGCATCTGTGGTATATATAGTAAGACATCTCTATGTAGAACCGCGATTCCGTGGGTTGGGGATCTTCAAGCTCCTTGCAGATACCTTGTGCGAACGAGCAGAACAAGAGGGTGCCGAACGTATTATCATGGAGCTTAGCGGTAAAGCCGCTGTACTGTCGCCGGCATTGGAGCGTCGTGGTTTCTCTCTTATCACAAAAAGATATTCATTAGATCTAGGCACATGGCGTGATTTTCAATCATCTAAAGGATGAGATGATTCAATCAATATAGATTAGTATGTTGTTTAATCGGATATTTTTGATAATAAACTTCTATTTACCTTAACTATTCTAAGATTTATGTGCTATAGTGTTTGTATCAATTTGTGATGCGGTCGGTAAGAGATTGCCGATTATCAGCATTTGATTGTGTATATGGGGAGAATTATACCAATCAGGAGTCATGTGTTGGGTAATTATGAGCAATGCTCTTTTGTGGTGAGATTTTCATAATTTCTTGACAGGGTAAGACTCGGTTGTTATAATTGTCGAAGTATAGCTAAATAAAAGGGAATATGCGGGTCTTTGGCCTGCCCCGAATTTATTAGGAGGAAGTATGAAAAAATTATCTATCGTACTTTTGGCGCTGCTTCTTATCGGCGGTATGGCCTTTGCAGCTGAACTTTCAGGCGATGCAAGTGTATCTTTCGGTTATGATCTAGATGCTCAGACTTATGGGTTTACAAATGCTACTACTCAAGATCTTACTCTTGTTTTGAGTGAGGGCTTGGGAGAAACCAAGGGTGAAGGCGCTATCTACGCTGAGATCACAGGTTCATTTGATTTGACTTATGATAGTACTATTGGTGGTGGAATAGCAACTGAGCTGGTTCCCACATTCAGTATCGACTCAGCAACGATCAATGGTTCAAATTGGAGTGTTGATATCCTGGGAGCAGCTGGTGCACCGGACTTTGCTGCATCTGAAATTGACCTCTATGGGGCTGACGATGATAAGGAAAGTTACGAAATACCTTTTGATAAGGCAGCTGGTATAGCGGTAACATATGACGATTTTACTGTTGGTCTTGGTCTTGAGGGTAACCTTGGTGCTACCCCTACTACCAACACTACAAGCCTTTCAGTTGTGACTCCAGCATATGAAGTAGCTGATGGTGTGACTGTACAAGCCGGTGGTGCTTTCAGTACTCTAAACGGTGATAACAAAATGGGCGGTTCAGTAGAAGTCGTTGTTGCAGATATGAGCGGCTTGGCTTTGACTGTAGCTGCAGATATGGGATATGATGCAGCGTTTAACGCAGATGTCGCTATTGTTGCAGCATATGATGTCTACACTTTGGATGCTTATTTCAATACTAATGCTACAAACATTGGTGTAACGAACCTGCTTTCAATCAAGGCAGTTGCTCCTGTAGACCTCTTGACTGTAACATTTACTGGAAAAGACCTTGTTAATAATCAGGATCTCAACCTGAAGGGTGAAGTTGCTGTTAATGATGCATTGTCAGTAAGTGCTAACGGTGGATACGTTGTTGGTACTAAAGCTTGGAATGCTGGCGGAGACGTCACCTATACTCAGGCTGATTATGTTGCTAAGGCTGGAGCAAGTTATGATGATACAAAGACATTGGGACTGAATGCTTCTGTTGAATCAACAGCAATAATTTCCGGTGCTACTCTTAGCCTCGGTTATGAAGGTACAGATGTAACAGGCGCTGACAAAGGTGCTGTCACTGCAAAAGTTAACATTGC
This sequence comes from uncultured Spirochaetales bacterium, assembly GCA_964473495.1. Taxonomy (GTDB): domain Bacteria; phylum Spirochaetota; class Spirochaetia; order CAKZLE01; family CAKZLE01; genus JAIPFY01. The sequence continues at coordinate 9,749 of CAYYPJ010000063.1, read as the reverse complement.
TCTCTAAGATGATTTAAAAATCTGATAATTGAGAAATATTGCCGCCCTTCTAGGGCGGTTTATTCATGCACAAAGTAAAGAGGCGAAGGATTAAATCCTTCGCCTCTTTACTTTGTCAAAAGCTCTGCAGCTCTATAACTCTATGGTGTTGGCTTCTTTAACTTTATCTTGTGTTTGTGATGGATCTTCTTCACAGCAGCAGGTATCTTTATTACCCGTTTTGGCCTTATGAGCCAGCATCTGTGGACCTTCTGGTTTCGTACGAAGTCTTCCGGGATAGAGCTGTCGGTGATATCTTCGATAAGATACTGATCTTCCAGTCTGCTGTTCAGTATGAACCTTCTAAAGTTGTTTGAGAAGATCAGCGTGCCATTCGGTGTGAGATGGCGCATTGCCAGCATGATAAGACCTCTGTGGTCACGCTGTACATCAAACGTGTCATTCCTGCTCTTGGAGTTGGAGAACGTCGGAGGATCAAGAAAGATGAGATCAAACTCATCCCTGTTGGACTGCAGCCAGCTGATGCAGTCAGACTTGTAGTAGAAGTGATTCATACCTGAGAAACCATTGAGTTTCATATTCTCTTCAGCCCAGTCAAGATAGGTCTTTGATGCATCCACGGTAACCGTGCTCAATGCCCCGCCTGCCGCCGCATGTACCGTAGCTGTCCCGGTATACCCGAAAAGATTGAGGAAACGACAGTTGCCGCTCATCTCTTTGATCATCTTTCTCACTGGTCGATGGTCAAGAAAGATCCCTGTGTCAAGATAATCCGAGAAGTTCACGAGGAACTTCAGACCATGTTCATGGGCAATGTACATAGCACCCTTTGATCCTAACTTGTCATACTGACCAGTGCCCCTCTGCTGCTTACGCTGTTTGACAAATATCTTGTCATAATCGATATCAGTCACTCTGTTTACCGCATCAACGATACCCCGCAGATTACTTGAAGCCCTTTGGGGATCAATCGTACTTGGCGGTGCATATTCCTGTATATGTACCCAGCGATCCTCATAGATATCGACAGCAGCAGAGAACTCTGGAATATCAGCGTCATATAGACGATAGCAGGAGGCCCCTTCCCTTTTCAGGTATGCCTTCAATATTCGTTTGTTCTTCTTCATACGATTAGCACACATCTGTGCCCGTTCTTCTAATGGTGTATGCCTGCGTTCCTCACGTCGGTCTGCTGCTTTCTGAATCATACTGTCACGTGTTGCACTGTCAAAGATGTCGTAGTGTGCCAGTGAACAGCGGATCGGACCATTGTAGAGGATGTTCACTGCAGAAGGTTTCAGCTGCAGATCATCAAGCAGATCGGGTTCTCCACAGAGAATATGGATCTTCCAGCCCGGGAAGTACTTGGGAAGCTGTTCTCCTATCTGTTTATAGAGGTCATGCATCTCGAACTCACTCCCCATTCGTATTCCGTAGGGCGGGTCAGTGACGATAATACCCGGTGCTTCCGGGAAGACCTCTCTCTCTATCTTGGTGAAGTCCTGTGTGGCAAATGTGATATATTGTGCCACACAGGCACGTTCTGCATGTTCTCTTGCATGTGTTATCGAATCAGTATCAATGTCCCAGGCATAGATCTTGGGTACGGTATGATCCCGAGCTTTGCGTTCTTCAGCTTCAGCGAGGACTTTATCCCAGAGTGCGGGAATATGACCCGGCCATCTCTTAAAACCGAAACGTTCTTTGTTCAATAGTCCCGGTGCGATATCAGCGGCGATCATTGCTGCTTCAATAGGGATAGTTCCCATACCGGCGAACGGATCAAGAATAGATGGAGTGTCAGGAGCTGGCCCCTTTATACTCGACCTAAGCAGCACAGCGGCTGCAAGGTGCTCTTTTAACATCGCTTCACTCTGATGTATACGATATCCTCGTTTATGAAGTCCCTGACCAGAGAAGACAAGATAGAAGAGAGCTTTCCTTCCATTTAGATGCATATGAAAGATGACATCAGGATCTTTTGCATCGACATCCGGCCGTTCGTGATATTTGTGACGCATATAATCTACGATAGCATCCTTCACACGAAGTGCACCGAACTGAGTGTTCTTAAGCCATCCGGCTTTTGCTGCTGTTGCAGTCACCGCAAAAGTCATATCCGGTTTCAGGTGATTATCCCAGGCGATGGCATATGCCGCATCATAGAGGGTGTCTTTGTTCACCACTGATACGGGCGTGCGTCCCTGTACAGCCGGTTCCAATTCCAACAGGAGTCGTGAAGCTGACCGAGACCAGAGGCAGAATCTATATCCTGTCTCAATATCTCCACGAAACTGTACTCCCCCTGGGACGAGTTTGATCTTTTCAGCTCCGAAATCACGTGCTTCGGACGCAGTTATATCATTGATATTCGCAGCTGTCTGTGCAAAGAATCTCATAGCAGGTCTCTCCTAACGTCAATTACCGTGAGTATATAGCGAACCATAAAGAATATTGACCCGCAGATACATATAGGATCATACCATACAGAAAACAGACAAACTTTGCTAGATGGGAAAACTGGCTTTTTCTGCAAAAGTCCTCAAATGAAAAAGCCCATACACGGCTTCTATGCTTTGATCGCTGTTTTCTCGAACTCTTTGATCAACTGTTTGAAAAGATCTCCGTCGATTGTACCGACCTCTAGAAGTTTTTGAGCCACATATTCAAGAAGACCCCTCTTCTCGGTAAGAAGTTCCACGACTTTGACATATTGCACATTTACCATACGGGCAGTCTCTTTGTCGATATACATCTGGGTATTCTCAGAATATTCCTTCTGTCCTCCGTATCCAGAACCGAGCATGGTCTGTCTCTGCCCCGTAGGCAGGGTGATATTCCGGAACTGATCACTCATCCCGTATTCGGTGATCATCTTTCTGACATAGTCACTGGCTTTACTTATATCATTGGCTGCACCGGTTGATATCTCATGATAGATGATCTCTTCAGCAACACGGCCTCCGAGAAGTACATCTATCGTCTTCAGGATCTCTGATTGTGAGAGCAGGTACCGGTCTTCGGTCGGCTGCTGCAGGGTATAGCCTAAGGCACTCATACCACGCGGTATGATCGATATCTTGATGACTTTATCAGCACCTTCGGTGAAATATGCTGTCAGAGCATGTCCTGTCTCATGATATGCTACCCGCTCACGTTCAGCAGGGTTCATCACTCTGCTCTTTCGCTGCAGACCTGCAAGTGATTTCTCGATCGCTTCAGAGAAGTCTTCCTGTATGACCTCTTTACGCTTGTTCCTGACTGCAAGAAGGGCTGCTTCATTGATAATATTGGCGAGATCGGCACCGGATAATCCGGCGGTCGATTGTGCCACGACCCTCATCTTGACATTCTTTGCGATTTTTACCGGTTTTGCATGAATCTTCAGGATCGCCAATCGTCCTTCAAGGTCAGGTTTGTCGACAAGTACCTGACGGTCAAAACGACCTGGACGCAGAAGTGCAGGATCCAGTATCTCAGGTCTGTTGGTTGCTCCAATGATGATGACGCCGGTCTTTGAATCAAAACCATCCATCTCCACGAGCAATTGGTTCAGAGTCTGTTCCCTTTCATCATTACTGGAAAAGCTGCCGGCACGTGACTTACCAATCGCATCAATCTCATCGATGAAGATGATACATGGCGCCTTTTCTCTTGCCTGTTTAAAGAGATCACGTACTCTGGCAGCTCCGACTCCGACAAACATCTCGACAAAGTCCGCACCACTCATACGAAAGAAAGGGACAGCCGCTTCACCTGCCACTGCTTTTGCAAGCAGGGTCTTTCCCGTTCCGGTAGGACCTACCAGAAGGACTCCCGTCGGGATCTTACCCCCGACTTCGGTGTACTTGGCAGGGTTCTTAAGGAAGTCTACGACCTCTTCAAGCTCCTGCTTGCTCTCATCCGCACCTGCGACGTCTGAGAAACGCACATCGGTATCACCTTCGGCTACGATCTTTGCCTTGTTCTGACTGAACGACATAATTCCCTGGCCGGAACCTTTGTTCATCTTCGCGAATAGATACTGCCAGAGAAAGATCATGACAATTAATGGAAGGATCCAGCTGATGAGTGTCGAAAACATATTCGGCTTCACAGGTGCTGCTGCATAGTATTCGACACCCTGCTTATCAAGCATTGGGATAAACGCTGGATCATCGAGACGGTAGGTCATATAGGATAGTATCGTACTCGTATCAGTCATGGTCTTCGATTGCTGCAGAGCCTGTAGGTCTTTTCGGCTCAGGGTATAGCCTATATATGAATCATCAGTTATCTCTACCCGCTTTATTTTACCTGATACGATAAGATCCTTGAAAATATTATACTCAATTTCCTGTTGGTTATGATTGGTGGTGAGGTATGAGTTGAATAACGTAAGGATGATAATAAAAGCAAGAAAATACCACATGGAGAAGTGAAACTGTTTGTGATTGAATCTGTCGAAGAAATTATAATCATGATGAATCCCAGGTTTTTTTTCACCGTTAGTACTTGATTTTTGTGCTTCCTGCCTGTTTTCGTTATTGATATCTTTCTTTGTGTTCATATCCTGCCCCTTATCATTGACGAACCAGCCAGCCCGAAATCTTCCCATGTCTAAGTATACAGTTAGAGTAAGATCATCGTCAAATAAAAAAACCGCCTGGAAACCAAGCGGTAAACGGAGAGATATATTATCAAATCTGCAGGCCGTAAGACCCACAAAGATCTAGTAAGCCAGGTACAAGATGATCAGTCTTTTTTATTTGCCTCATGTTCTTCCCAGAGCCTGTCTGCAACTGGGGCCCATGCCTTAGCTGGCGGAAAACATTTCTTGGATAAATCATCAACGTTCTCAAGATCGATAGGCTGGGTCGAAACAGCTTTGCTGTTATGGACCATTTCCACTAATACTTCAGGATTATCGAACATAGGACATGGTCTATGTAGATTCTTATTACATGGCTGATGCTTGCGATACTCATGAAACAGTGGATTATCAAGTGCTTCTAACAAACTCTGTCCATGTATACTGCCATTGGCAAAGTGAATGAAAGCACAAGGCTCCATATCTCCATTGGCATTGATATGGATATACCTACGTCCGCCTGCTATACAGCCGTCAACATACTCACCGTCATTCCAGAAATCAAGTACAAACATTGGTTTGGTCTGTCTGATCTTTCGTACACGGTGAAACATATATTCTCTCTGCTCAGGGGTGGCAATCAGGTCTGTGACTGCGTTCTTTCCCGTGGGAATGTAAGTGAAGTACCATCCGAAGAGAGCACCCTTATCAACGAGCATATCTATATATTCATCTGACCCAACGTATTCTGTGTTGTACTTATGATAGCAGGTAGAGAATCCGAAAGGAACCCCCTGGCTGTGAAGAGAATCCATAGCAGAGAGGCATGCCTTATAGACTCCTGTTCCCCGTCGAGCATCTGTCTGTTCTTCCGTACCTTCGATGCTGATGATCGGGAGCATGTTGCCTACTCTTTTGAGTTCTTCAGCAAATTTTTGGTCAATAAGCGTAGCGTTGGTGAAGAAAGCATAGATAGCATCTGAATGCTTATCAGCTAGTCGTATCATATCATCCTTGCGCATCGTTGGTTCACCACCAGAGAAGATATAGGTATATGTCCCTAATTCTTTACCTTCTGTGATGATCCGATCCATAGTTTTTAAGCTCAATGAGTTGGATTTCTTATATTCAGCAGCCCAGCAGCCGGTACAGTGTAGGTTACACGCAGATGTCGGATCCATAAGAATGGCCCATGGGACATTCATCTGATACTTCTCTTCCATCTTAATCAGTTGTTTGCTTCCTATCCATGTGGAATTCAGCACAAGATTCGTGATGACTTTTTCCAACACCTTTAGATCGGTTTCATGTATGATTCTCATAATATAAGCATATCCGCTTGAGTTTGGATCTGATGCAGCCTTTCTGAATGCTGCAAGCTGCTTTTTACTGTTGTTCTTACTTGAAGTGAATTGTTCAGCCCATTTGGCAAGATTTAACAGATTCTTTTCAGGGTTTTTATGAAGATAAGTAAAACCTGTGTGCAACACTTTCGATGAGATAGATTTTATCATATGAGTCCTCCTTGGTCCCTTTTTTTCTCTATAATAATTCCTTTCAGGACCAGTTGTAATGATTTTATATTTGTGTATGAATCCAGTTCCCCATAGAACGTCTTCTGAAATAAGAAAGACTTGGATAACGAATAGAGTATAAATGACATATTGTCAACATTATGCTTAATAAGTTCACCTCGTTCAATCCCCTGTCTTAACAGCTCTTTAAAGAGCTCTTGTATCTGATGGGAGAAACTTATCAATAATGGGTCAATCTTTTTGCGTAAACGCTGTAGTCGTGCAAGATAGTCTAATACGATAACCATGACTTTTTTGATTTCACTATCGTTAGACAATGTAGCACTAAGCAGCTGAAAGATCCTTTCAGGTATAGTGAGTTCTGATTCCAGTATCTGTTTCTTGATGGAATTGAACTCAGCAACCGCATATTCGAATGAAGCATGGAGTATCTCGTCTCTATTGGTGAAATAGCTATAGAGACTGGACCTCCCTATCCCCAGACCCTCGGCAATCTGCTTCATCGACGTCTTTTCCATCCCAAAAGTGTAGAAAGTATCAATAGAAGCGGAAAGAATCTCTATCTTTCGTTTTTTTCTATCTACGATCTTTGGCAATTTCTCCTCCTATAGTATTTTTTATCGACATCAACGTCGATAAAAAATACTATGTACCATTAGATTTGTCAATATATTATTTGCAGTAATACTGAAAGAATCCACAGATTGTCCGGTAGGGTGAGAGTGCAGCAGCTCTTTCAGGTGATCTTCACTTCCCGGGCATCGTACATATGTATCAGATATCAGAGCGGCAAGTCGGTACAATATATGCCGTTATACACTCTGCAGCGATCCTTGGGGAAGACCCGTTTCTGACAGGTTCCTTTGCCCGGCTTCAGGAGGAACGAGAATGAGATGAATCCTATGGAAGGAGGAAGATGCCTCCTCACCATAGGAAACAGGAGAAGTCTAAGACAGAGTATGCTGTCTGATCTGATACCGGCAGGATTTGTATATATGGAATCCTCAGGACTGGGAGATACGAATTGTTTATATTAAACAACTTATACCCTATCACAATAGTTAGTTGAATATCTGACCCATGAATTCAATTATGTAATTATCTATGACAAGAAGAATAGCACTTATATTTAACTGCTGTCAGCAGTTATTCACATATGCTCTTAATGAGTAAAATGATAAAAAGAGACTAAAAACACTACACTTTTTTAAGTAAATACTTTATGATAGATACATGAGTAAATATGTACCAGAACTACAGAAGGTTTTTATTAGTAATCTGAAACGGTTCCGTAAGTCGAAAGGTCTATCACAGGCTAAGTTGGCAGAATTATGTACGATCTCTGCTGGTTTTGTCGGAGAGATTGAAGTGGGAAGAAGTTTTCCATCAGTGAAAACACTTGAGAAATTCTCAATCATTCTTGAAGTAAAGCCATTTGAGTTTTTTGTCGACCCTGATGATAGAAAGCCCTCAAGCCAAGAAGAGGTGTTATATCTGCTTGATAGGGTAAAAGACTATATTCGTTTGGCTTAATCGTTTAAAGATTCTAGTTGATAACCGGAAAAAAACGTGATTGCATGTATGTAATACAGTTCACACTAACTAATAGGTCTTTCGGAGTATATCTGGATAGACCTGTTTTCTTTATGTGAAAAGATTTCACACTTGTACTGACATATCCCAAAGGTGCTCGCGAACGTAACCTCATATCGTGCTAAGGGATCATAGTGTTCACATGGCATAAAACCTGCTATAGTGTATGCATGTATGATCAGGTGACAGTATGAAACATCGATTCTCCAAACCCGACAAAGAAGAACTCATTATTATTGGCGGAGTGGGGCTTATGTTACTAGTCGTCGTATTACTCTTCTTTCTGCTGATGCAGTCGATTCTTGAGAGGGAGAAAGTATTACTTCGCTACGAAGCAGAACAGACATTGACTGACTTCATTTTTCGTATTCAGACAGATGCTGAATCACCCGAGAAGTTACTGAAAGAAGATTCGCAAGTTCAGGGATTAGGCATATTCACACACAACGGCGTCATGATTTTGGGTATCGGAAATGTCCCGGACTCTCTTGATATTGGGGCCTATTCATTTGCTGAAGGTAATGTTACCGAATATAATAAGGCAAATGGAATGATAGAGTATCTTCGTAAGGCGAAGTTCTCGTTCACTGCTGCCAGATTCAATGAGAATCAGCTTCAAGATCCCATGAAGAAAGTAACTATTCCAATTGCTGAATACCTCTATATATCATTTGACGGATCCCTTTATAGGCAGAAGATCATCATGGGAAAAGTATTTACTACCCTCATGGTTATCTCTATGATCTCTATATATCTGTTTCTTTGGCACATATATAAGCGTAATCGTCAATATAGAAAGACCCTTGCTCAACAGGAGAGCCTGGTGCGAATGGGAGAAGCTGCACGTACGCTGGCTCATGAGATAAAGAATCCATTGAGTGCGATCTCCTTACAAGCTGCAGTGCTGAAAAAGACATTGCCGAAGGATCATCATGAGGGGTTACGTGTGATAGAGAATGAGGTCAAGCGATTGAATAATCTTACAAACAGGGTCGGAGAGTTTCTGAGAAACCCAGTCGGGGATCCGGTAGTGATAGATCTTTTACCCTTTATCGAACAGATTACCCAGGCTTTTTCGATTCCGATCTCTCTGAAGAGTGCAGGATGCTGTCCGGCAACGATCTTATTTGATCGAGAACGGGCTCGTTCTGTTTTTGAGAACCTGATCAAGAATGCAGTGGAGAGTGGAGTGAATACCCCTACGGATGTATCGATTGAGATACACACCCTGAAACAGGAAGTAAGGATCATCATACAGGATCGAGGTGCAGGATTACCTGATGATGATATCGAACAACTTTTTGACCCATTCTTTACGACAAAGATCCAAGGATCCGGTATTGGTCTGGCAATCACGAGAAGATTCGTCATGGCGGCACATGGATCGATAGATCTGCAGCAGAGAGAGGGTGGAGGAACCATTGCAATGGTCACTCTTCCAAGGAGTACTGCATGAAGATCCTTATAGTTGATGACGAAAAGAATATACGGGAATTGATGGGAACCTATCTCAAACTTGACGGAATAGAGAGTGACAGCGCAGAAAATGGTCTCTCAGCACAGCGGATCTTACGGGAGCATCACTATGATGCCTGTCTTGTGGACTTGAAGATGCCGGGAATGGATGGGCATGCTTTGCTTAAATGGATCAATGCAGAGGGGTTTCGCATGCCGGTGATCATGATGTCGGCCCATGGCGAGATTCGTGATGCCGTGATTGCATTAAAAGAAGGAGCTCAAGATTATATAGAGAAACCGTTTGATCCTGAGGAGATGAGTCTACGAATCTCGAAGCTTATCGAGAATCAGCGATTGAAGAACCTCCTGGAATCTGCAAAGATTACCAGCCGGGAGAACGATCAGGATGAGAACTTCATCGGTATCTCACCTGCGATGGTGAAGATACGGGAAGTGATAGAGCGAATCTCCAAGACCCCTGCGACCGTATTGATTACCGGTGAGAGTGGAACTGGAAAAGAGGTAGTAGCTCGAAAGATCCATAGCTCTTCAACGAGATCTCAAGAACCCTTTGTCGCCATAAACATTGGAGG
>CAYYPJ010000062.1:0-11800 GCA_964473495.1 uncultured Spirochaetales bacterium | reverse complement strand
ATTCCACAGTAGAGGATACTGTTCACATACTATATCGTAATCCTCCTGAAGAGGTATCTCTGGTACTGTAAAAGAATCTATCAAAGATAAGATCACAGGCTCCGAATCCGGCTTCTATAGGACTATACGTGTCAGCATAGACTACCACCTTAGCGTCTTTGGCGTTATAGGAGTCATGTACAAGACATTCCTGTATAATTTTGGCGTACAGTTCCGATATCTCTTTGGATCTGGTTATAATAAGAAACCCATCGGGAGAAAGGGTCCTGAAGATATTCTGTGCACTCATCACTAATTGTACCGCTTCTTTCCTGATAAGTCTCTCAAGAGTCTCATCTCCATTTCTCAGCTTTTGTGCTACTTGTTCTATCTCGGTGAAGTCATACCCATTTCTACAGGCAGCCTCAAGAATTGCAGTCTCAGATATATACGTCTCAAGACATCCCTTTGCCCCGCAGTAACAGGGACGTCCATCTACAACAGCGGTTGTATGTCCGACCTCAAAGACGGTCTTTCCCAGCACAGAGACGAGCCTTCCATTCGTGATAAAAGCACCTCCTACTCCCTGTCGAATAAAATAGGTGAAGAGAGCATCTGAATTCTTCGCTACTCCTCTACGATAGGCATTCATCGCAATGACGCCGGCATTATTGTTAACAGACACATGCATCTTAAAGCGTTCCTGCAGCCGTGAACCAAGCGGATAGTTCGTAAAACCGATTATCCTTGCATAATAGATGATCTCACCTGTATCCACATTGATCCGACCCGGAGCTCCTATGCCCATACCAAGGATCTTCTCCTTTTCAATCCCAGTCTTTTCGAGAGCTCTCACGACAAGATCCCCGATCAATGCAACAATAGTATCAGCATCAGAACCTTCCGGGAATGTCAGATCCTCAGAATAGACCGGCTGCTTTGAGAAATCAACAATCAGTACATGAGCTGTACGGGACCAGAATTCCACACCGATCACGTAGTGTGCAGTTGGGATTACACGATAATAGACCGGTTTTCGTCCCCTTTTGTCCAAATCCTTTATGGCATAATCCTTTGCTATTTTTATCAGTCCCCTCTTTTCAAGTATCGTGAAAATACGTAAAACAGTAGGAGCCTTCAGCCCGGTCAGATTAACGATATCCGATTGTGATAGACCATCACTCTTCTGAATGGCACACAGAACAATCTTCTCGTTCTTCTTTCTAATATCTTCTCCCCGTAACGGCATGTTCTGCAAAGTCATAAATAACTCCTGACAAATCTTAATGGTAATTCAGCCTATACGTAACTTTTATATTTATACCATTTTATACTTTACAAAGATAGGATATAATGATATCTTTTTACTTTCTTATTGTAAGTAATTATTATAGCAGGGAGTCCTTGATGAATCAAGAGAAATTACAGAACTTGCAGTACAAAGCACGTGAAGTACGTATTGAGACGATAAAATCGATCGGTCACCTAGGAGTCGGTCACATCGGCGGTTCTATGTCCATCGTGGAAATCTTAACATACCTCTATTATGCAGAGATGAGAATAGACCCGAAAAATCCTAGACTTGCAGATCGAGATCGATTGGTATTATCTAAAGGTCATGCAGGGCCGACTCTCTACAGCATTCTCGCACTTAAGGGGTTTTTCCCGAAAGAATGGCTTCTGACACTAAATCAGGGGGGGACGAGACTGCCAAGTCATTGTGACCGTAACTTGACACCAGGAATCGATATGACTACCGGCTCCCTTGGACAAGGACTCTCTGCAGCTATAGGGATCGCACTGGCAACTCGACTAGATAACCGTAGAAATCATGTATACGCCATCATCGGAGACGGGGAATCACAAGAAGGACAGATTTGGGAAGCAGCCATGAGTGCAGCACAATTCAAGGTTGGAAGATTGATCGCATTCACAGATTACAACAAGATGCAGATAGACGGGACGATAAAAAATATCATGGACATCGACACACTTGAATCAAAATGGCTCTCATTCGGATGGCATGTACAGAGAATCGACGGACACGACATAACGATTATTGATGATGCTGTACAGCGTGCGAAAACAGTCACAGATCGCCCGTCAATGATCATTCTCGATACGATCAAAGGCAAGGGATGCTCCTTCGCAGAGAACCTTCTTGGAAGCCATAATATGCCTATGGGTAAAGAACAACTAGAAGAGGCGCTCACAGCACTGGGCGTTGCCCCATCTTCACAAGGAGACAACTAGCATGGGAAAGGATATGAGACAGGTATATGCAGAGACCCTTGTGAGTCTAGCAGAAAAAGATCCGAGGATATGTGTCCTAGAAGCAGATCTGATGAACGCTAACGGGACAAAGATCTTTAAACAGCGATTCCCTGAACGAATGTTTGACGTTGGTGTGGCCGAGGCGAACATGGTCGGGATTGCTTCAGGGCTCTCAGCAGAAGGAAAAATCCCTTTTGCTGCATCTTTTGGTACCTTCGCTTCCCGAAGGACATTTGATCAGTTCTTTATCTCTGCAAACTATGCACAATTGAACGTAAAACTCGTAGGAACAGACCCGGGGATCACAGCGCAGTACAATGGAGGGACTCATATGCCCTTTGAAGATATAGGACTAATGCGGCTGATACCGAATATTGTCATCATAGAACCCTCTGATATCGTTTCATGTAAAGCTCTTATTCGAGCAGCAGCAGCACATTATGGTTCAATGTATATTAGAATGCATCGAAAAGGATCAAACACCATCTACAAAGAAGATGAACAGTTCGAACTGGGGAAAGGAAAAGTTCTTGTTGACGGTACTGATGTCACACTGATAGCAGCCGGCTTTGTTATGATCCCTGAAGCCTTGAAAGCTGCTGAGTTACTCAAAGGACAGGGTATATCAGCGGCAGTCATAGATATGCACACTATCAAACCTCTTGATACTGAGTTAGTCCTATCCTACGCAAAAAAGACCGGTGCAGTCGTGACATGTGAGAATCATCAGATAATCGGAGGACTCGGCGGAGCAGTTGCAGAACTTTTGAGTGAAGAACACCCCACACCATTAGGACGAATCGGGGCTCAAGATATCTTTGGTCAAGTCGGGACTCAAGAATACCTCCTTAAGACCTACCAGATGACCGCAGAAGATATTACGCATAAAGCAATGACCGTTATCAAAAAGAAACATTAGGAGATCATTATGGCAAAGATTATCAAACTCGCAATAGCATCAGACCTTTCTGGTTTTCCTCTCAAGAGTGCTATCGTTGAATATTTAGCAGGAAGAGATGCTATTGAAGTGATCGATTTCGGTATCGAATCAGCTGATGCTCCTAAACCCTACACACAACAGGCTCCAAAAGTCGCAAAAGCCATCCAGAACGGAAAAGCGGATAGAGGGATCATCATCTGCGGTACCGGACAGGGTATGGCAATCGTTGCAAACAAGTTCAAGGGAGTCTATGCATGTGTTGTAGACGGTATCTTCTCTGGTGAACGGGCAAAGATCATAAACAATGCCAATGTCATCACGATGGGCGGCTGGATCACAGCTCCTTTCCTGGGCGTACAAATCACAGAAGCATGGCTGCGTATGGCATTTACCCAGAAAATGGAATTCAAGAAGGACTTCCTCATCACGAATTTCAACAAAGTAAAAGATATCGAAGAAGAGAATTTCGTCTAATAGTCATAGAGATATGTCATACGGATATATCTCTATGAGCGGGACCTCTTCAAAGGATTACCTCCTACAGCTCGTATGTCCCTACATTAGATCCACTATCAAACCCTACACTGTCAAACCATTCAGTTACCGCAATAGCACCGCCATCATCAATAACCTTAAAGCCGACAGAACGAGTATTACCGCCCCAGTGAGGCACCCCAAGGGGACTTCCATTTACTGTTGAGATCTCAACCGTTCCTCCGGTTCCATCATCAACCGTTATAATCAGGGGACGAGTCTCCCCATTGGGTACAGAAGTCATACGATAGAAGTAGTAGCAGGGTGGAAGGACTTGCCCCTCCGGCAGCAGCTCCTCACCAGGAACACCCCCGTCATACAAGCGGATAGATGTGATCGTATAGTTTGATGATGTATAATTATAAAACTTTACCTTGAGTCGACTTCCCAAACCCAAGAGAGAACACCCTGAAACAAGTATGATCGCAGTCAGCACAATCAAGAACACATAACTTTTTCTCATAAGCACACCTCACATAATGATCATTAAAGGATCTGAAGGAGAAAATTATTTTGATGTGCTGACAGGCAAAAAGTGTACCGACCTAAGGCTATGCGTGATAAGCTGTACAACTGTCCCTACTATGATAGTATATCATCAGGATGCTCAGCTTTCCAGTTATTTCTTTGACCTTTCAGCCGTCCCCGCAAGCATTGCGATAAGTAGCCTGCCGTATGATCTGCCGGGGAATGCGGTCACGTGTCCTGTGTTTCTTTATTCTTTGTACAAAAAGGTGCTGTTCTCCAGCGTTCTCCTTATTCCCTGGTTGATAGGGCCAATGAATGAAATCTTATATTAAGGTCTCTTTCATACCCAAGCCGGTGCAGCGCCTCTTCCAGATACATGGCCTTTTTTGGACCTGAAAGAATGATCCTGATAGTCATAGAGAACATAGGAGCCCCGGTAAAAGGGGCTGAAGAAACATCTGTCTCCAGCTCTTCAATATTTATCTGCTCATCGGCGAGAAGGGATGTGACTGCGCGGACTATCCCGGGGGAGTCAAGGGAAACAGTCTCAATCAGATAAGGCACACCTGTTCTACTGCTCTCAGGCCACTCTGTCTTAACAACATCTATCTGGAAGCCTTTGAATACCTCAGCAGAGAACGTATGATCAAAAAGATAGTTGACTGCATCAGATTTCCCGGAGACTAACATCATGATAGTGAACTCACCGCCGAGAACTGCCATTTTACTTTCTTTGATATTACAGCCGAACTTCTCTATCACTGCCGTTAATTCTTCAACAATACCAATACGATCAGAACCAATAGCCCTGACAACAGCATAAGCAACCTGCATATGAACCTCCGTTATGTTTGTACCTTTATTATAGAGACAGATACTAATTATTGTATGGTCATATCATTCTCATGTCCACCTGCATTAAACAAGAAATACTATACCTCTTTTTAGATTTTTTCCTTGAACTACAGGAAAGTACTATAGTATAGTAATATATATGGAAGACCCACTATCGGATACATCAGACGACCCTCATTTATGTAGTAGCAGATTATCGCTCAATTATTATACTGCTATCTTATGTATATTCTATTCAGGATATACCTTCTCATCTGTAACAGGAAGCATCTTCTCATGATTACCAACCTCATTATCATAGCGATACTGATTGTGTTATCGGGAATCTTTTCCGGTACAGAGACGGCATTCACTTCATTATCCTTTATTCAGGTTAAAGAGCTTGAGGATGATGACAGCCCCCGATGTAAAGCCGCTGCACGTCTTGCTAAGCAATCAGATCTGCTTCTTACGACGATCCTCATCGGGAACAATCTAGCGAACATTGCAGCATCTGCTCTTTTGACTTCTACGACCATATCAACTTTTGGTAATTATGCTGTCGGTTATGCCACAGGTATATTAACACTGATCATTCTGATCTTTGCTGAGATCACTCCAAAGCAGATTGCTATCATCCATAATAAGACTATCTGTTCCGTAATGGCTTATCCCGTAAAAGCTCTCACACTGCTGCTGTACCCGCTTATATTCATCATCAGGGGGATCAGTTCCCCTTTGACTCGAATCTTCGTACACGGGAAAGATAACCACATCTCTCTTGAGGGCCTCCTGCATATCATGGATGTCGCAAAAGCCCAGGGAGTCATTGAAGCATATGAATCTAGTATGGTACAAAGAGTCTTCCGCTTTGATAATATCGATGTCCATACTATCATGACTCACAGAATAGAGGTTTTCAGTATCAAGAGCACTACAACATTAAAGGAAGCACTCCCCTTAGCCGTTGACAGCGGTTTTTCCCGTATTCCAATCTATGAAGGAACTCCTGAACAGATTATAGGGATCCTCCTGGTAAGAGATCTTGTTCAAGAGATCATCGATAAGCATGAAGAATTGACAGTTGATCAAATTTGTATGGATCCTATCTTTGTATCTGAGACGAGAAACATCCATGAGATGTTCTTGATCTTTAAGCAGCATAAACTACATCTTGCAACTGTTCTTGATGAGTACGGGGGTCTTGCCGGAATAGTAACACTTGAAGATGTCATTGAAGAGTTGTTTGGAGAGCTCTACGATGAACACGAAAGCGGATCGGCAGAACGTATATCCATCGTTACCGATGGAGTCTATTCAATCATGGGAGAGACTTCAATCAAACAAGTAGAAGACTTCTTTGATCTTGACATGAAACACAGCCGACATGTAGGAACTATCAGTGGATATATCACCGAACAACTCGGAACTATTCCTGAAGAGCACCAGGTTCTTGACACAGAATGGGGTATCTTCAAGATCACATCGATGACCGGAAATAAGATAAACACTATAACTTTTATGCCGCTCAGTCATACTGAACCCTAATTCTGTTTCTTGTACGATTTCCGCAATAAGAACGCTTCTTTGTATTCATACAGCTATATACTGCTCAGCATGATTGACGGAATCGTATGACATAGGTATCATTCGGTCATGAGCAAATATCCATTTAACCAAATAGAACCAAAATGGCAGGAATTTTGGGAAAAGAACAAGACTTTTAAGGTCACAGAAGATCCTGCATACTCAAAAGATCATCGAGCATACATCCTTGATATGTTTCCATACCCATCAGGAGCAGGACTGCATGTAGGTCATCCGGAAGGATACACAGCAACAGATATCTATTGCCGTTATCTTGCTATGAACGGGTATAACGTACTGCACCCTATGGGATTCGATTCATTCGGATTACCGGCAGAGAACTATGCAATCAAGACCGGGACACACCCATTGGTCACAACCGAAAATAATATTAAGCGATTCAGGAAACAGATCAAGAGCCTTGGATTCTGTTATGACTGGGATCGTGAGATATCTACACATACAAAAGAGTATTATCGCTGGACACAATGGATATTCCTTCAGCTGTACAAGAAAGGATTGGCCTATGAGGCGGAGAAACCTATAAACTGGTGTCCTGACTGCTTGACCGGTCTGGCGAACGAAGAAGTCAAAGACGGCAGGTGTGAACGGTGCGGAGCACAAGTGACCCGGAAAAATCTACGACAATGGGTTCTGAAGATCACCGCATATGCTGATCGACTGCTTGAAGACCTTGAAGGTCTTCAGTGGAGCGATGCAATCAAGGCCATGCAGCGGAACTGGATAGGGAGAAGTGAAGGTGCCGATGTTATCTTTACCCTTGAAAAAAGTAAAGAGACTATTCAGGTCTATACAACTAGACCTGATACGCTCTTTGGTGCTACCTATATGGTCCTTTCCCCTGAACATCCGCTGGTAAGTACGCTTACAACAGCTGAACAGAAAGATGCTGTCGAAACATATATTGACACGGCGGCAGGGAAATCAGACCTTGAACGCACTGATCTTGCAAAAGAGAAGACCGGTGTCTTCTCAGGTTCCTATGCGATCAATCCGGTCAATAACGCAAAGATCCCTATCTGGATCGCAGACTATGTCCTTATATCGTACGGCTCCGGAGCTATCATGGCTGTCCCTGCACACGATACTCGAGACTGGGAATTCGCAAAAGAGTTTGATCTTCCCATTATTGAAGTTCTCAAAGGCGGAGACGTTCAGAAAGAAGCCTATACAGGAGATGGTATTCATGTGAATTCGGGATTCCTCAACGGGTTGGATAAAGCAGCTGCGATCTCAATGATCATCAAATGGCTTGAAGAACGATCACTGGGAAAGGAGGCCGTCAACTATAAGTTACGAGACTGGATCTTCAGCAGACAGAGATACTGGGGAGAACCTATCCCCCTGATCCATTGCGACTCTTGCGGGATAGTCCCTATACCAGAAGATCAACTCCCCCTTGAACTGCCGCAGGTGGATTCCTATACCCCGACTGGTACCGGGGAGAGTCCTCTTGCAAATATAGACGGATGGGTCAATACCACCTGTCCTGTCTGTGGGAAACCTGCAAAACGTGAAACCAACACCATGCCCCAATGGGCTGGGTCGTGCTGGTACTATCTGCGATACCTTGACCCGTATAATACAGAATGTCTGGCTTCACAAGAGGCCATTGATTATTGGATGCCTGTCGATCTCTATGTAGGAGGCGCAGAACATGCCGTACTCCATCTCCTCTATGCACGGTTCTGGTACAAAATACTCTTTGATCTTGGTGTGGTAAAAAATAAAGAACCGTTTCAGCGATTAATAAACCAGGGAATGATCACTTCGTTTGCTTATCAACGTAAAGATAAGTCGCTCGTACCAACCGATGAGGTCGAGGAACCTGCAACTGATGTCTATGTTGAAAAAAGCACCGGTGAACAGCTGGAACGTGTTACTGCAAAGATGTCTAAGAGTTTGAAGAATGTTATCAACCCTGAAGATATTATCAAAGAGTTCGGATCTGATTCTATGCGGCTGTATGAGATGTTCATGGGTCCTTTACAGGTCTCAAAGCCCTGGTCTACCAGCGGGATTGCAGGAGTCCATAGATTTCTTGATCGAATCTGGAGGCTCTCTGAACGACCGCTCGTCGAAACAGAACCTCCTATAGAACTGCAGAAAGTCCTTCATAAGACCATAAAGAAAGTATCACATGACACCGAAAGACTTGAGTTCAATACTGCGATCGCACAGATGATGATCTGTATCAACGAATTCTATAAGGCAAAAGAACTCAGCAGATCATTATGGGAACCCTTCGTCTTACTGCTTGCCCCTTATGCCCCGCACCTTGCTGAAGAACTCTGGGAACGGCTTGGACATAAACCATCAATCGCAAAAGCAGATTGGCCAACATGGGTTGAGAAGCTGACCATTGATAAAGAAGTCACAGTCATCTTTCAGGTAAACGGTAAGATTCGTGCAAAAATGATGCTTCCCATGGGCACTGATAAGAAAGAACTCGAGAATCTGGCACTGAATAATAAACGAATCAAAGAATGGATCAACGGCAAAGAGATAAAACGTATTATTACGGTGCCGGATAAACTGGTGAATATCGTCGTGGGAAAATGATCCTCATTCACTGTATATACACACAAGCAGGGCTGCTCTTATGAGCAGCCCCGCTTGTGTATATGGGCAAAAGATCAGACCACAGCGACTGTCTTTCAGGTTCGCCTTCTATTAAATGAAATGCCCGTAAAACACGCTCTTTTGAGTGTAAATCATTCCCCCTGTTAATCCATATGGAACACTTCTTCAAGTTCTATTGATACAGGAGAATCATCTTCATGAGTTTCCATGATATCAGCCATAAATGTCCACCACTTCTGTACAATCGCAAGAGATCCCAACTCTTGTGATCCTTTCTCACCTACACTTTTTTGTACAGCAAACAGCGTCCCTGTTTCCTCATCAAAGAAAATAGAATAATCACGTACTCCACTTTCTGAAAGAAGTGTTTTCAATTCAGGCCAGATCTGACTATGCCTTCTTTTATATTCTTCTTTCATTCCTGGTAAAATTTTCATTTTAAATGCCATGCGTTTCATTATCGACTCTCCTGTCTTATTCTTCAGCTCACAGAAAGTTTCTGCTGTTGTCGTAGTTTCCTTCGAGATTTGATTGTATCAAGGAATCCCGGCAGCAAGACTGCACCAATAAGAAGAAGGCCAGTCATTATCACCATAACCTTCGCTGAAAGATTTAAAAGCCCCATTCCAAACTTAAGATACCCAAGCAGAAAAACAGCTATAAGAACACCAAAAAGGTTCCCCTTCCCCCCTGTTATAGAGACACCGCCCAATACCACAAGTGTTATCACTTCCATATCCCATCCTAATGCGATATTTGGTCTGGTACTTCCAATTCTTGAAGTAAGCAGGACTGCTGCAATACCAGAGAACAGTCCCATCAGTATAAAATTCAAGAATCTGATACGATCTACTTGTATACCGGAAAATCGTGCAGCTTCTTTTGAATTTCCAATAGCATATAATTTCCTTCCATATCTTGTTTTATGCAGAATAAATCCCATAACAGCTGCTAGAATAATGAACAGGATAAGTTCAAAAGGAATTTCTGAGTTTCCAATATACCCTTGTCCGAAATATGCAAAACGTTCAGGATAATGGGTATAGGCCTGATCCTCCAAAACAGCCTGCGATATGCCTCGAAATATCGACTGCGTAGCCAGGGTAACAGCAATTGCCGGCATCTTGAAAATCGTGACAAAGAATCCGTTAAACATACCTGCCGCTACACCAACTCCCAGTCCAATAATTATTATCCCTAAAGTACCTACTCCATTACTTGATGCATATCCCATGGAAAAAGAACAAAGGGCAATTATCGATGCAATAGAAATATCTATATCCCCTGACATAATGATATAAATCATCGGCAGCGCCATGATCGCTTTCTCCATATAATTGAATGTCGAATTCATCAAATTAAAATAATCAAGGAAATAGGGTGACAGGTTCGAAAACAATATCATCTCAAATAGAAGCAAAAGACCAAGGAGAAACTCCCATTTGGTTAATATGCTAAATAACTGATCTTTGAGATTATTCTCGGCAATCAGCCGTGATGTACGTATTAATTCTTGTTTCTTGCCCTTTAATCTATGTTCCATCACTGATTTCTCCCTCGTAAAAGCGCCTGTTCACGACGTCTCTCTGTCACAGTATTGATTAACATAGCACTAAGTACAATTACACCCTGAATGAACATCTGGTAAAATGGTGATAATTTGATGACTGGAAGTGCATTATTAATAATCCCAAGAAAAAGAGCTCCCAAAATGACACCAGAGACGTTACCAGAGCCTCCTGCAATGCTGACCCCTCCAATCACACAGGCTGCGACAGTTTGCAACTCAAATCCAGAAGCAGTTTCATTCACCGCTGCTGCAAAACGGGATGTCCACATAACTCCCGCTATGCCCCCCAGCAGACCACTTATTGTGAAAATGATAATATTGATCTTATTTTCATTTACGCCAACAAATTTTGCAGCTACCTTATTCCCCCCAATCGCATAGATCTCTCGACCTCTTCGAGTATATCTACTAAAATAGTACATAATAATAGACACGAATACCGCCCACCAGATCAAGTTGCTAATACCAAACACGTGTCCATGGGGTAAATTCATATAAGAATCAGTCATCTCATGGGCAGTGACCCACTGTCCCTTGCTCAATACGAACGTTAATCCTCTATAGATGCTCATAGTCCCCAACGTTGTTATAATAGGAGGAACTTTTCCATAGGCGACTATAATCCCGTTGAATAAACCAAGAGACATACCGACGAAAACTCCTGCAAGCAGCACAACCCCTGCAGGCAGTGCAGGGTTGTATTGGTTCAGCATAGATGCAGCCATCCCTGACAGACCGATAACAGAACCAACAGAAAGATCTATTCCGCCCGTGAGGATAACAAAAAATTGACCAATAGACACCATGATCAAGATAGATGTATCATTTACAATTCTTTCTATATTAGTCAAATGAATAAACCCTGGAGAACAAAGTGTTACGAGAAATAATAATATGATAATTAATATAATAAGACTTGCATCTCTCCGCTGTGTTATTCTTTTTATCGATGACACCAGGCTCATGCCACACCTCCTCGATCTGTTATATTCCCAATAGCTGCCTTTATG
>CAYYPJ010000061.1:0-11907 GCA_964473495.1 uncultured Spirochaetales bacterium | reverse complement strand
CAGCTGATACAGACATTCATCAGAATCTTCGAGACTGAAGAAGAGCTGATTCCCGGTAATTGTGAAGGATTACTACCCCAAATTCCTGCGCAGGTTGTAACGAGAATCATAAAATAATTTATTTATTTTTCGTATAGTAAGGTTTTACGATTGACTTTTCCTTCACTCGTTATAGTATATAACGAGTAAAGGTAAAAGATGTCTAAAGATACTATCAAGGATATTTGGAATAACAAACAAGGGTATTATTATGTATATAAGCAGAATTGTTGCTTGAAAAATATATAGAAGACAATTCACTTAGAAAGTTTTTATCAGAGACTCTTCAAAGCAAAGTAGATGCTGAAGAAGTATTATCTATTGCTAAATATAATATATGTACAAACCAAGCATTTTCTTGGTCAGGACAATGGATAGAAGATCATTCAAAAAAACTTAACTATCCCATAACATCACAAAGAGTATCTGAATTACTCAAGAGGATAACTCAATCTAAAATTGAGGGATTCCTAAAAAAGTGGGTCAATTCAAATATCAATGCTAAAGGATATTACTGTTTTGATTCAACATATGCCGATACTGGAAAAATGCCGATGTTCCATATGAATATAAGTATAAGTCCTTGTACATGCTAGGATAAAAAGATTTTTAGATTAAGTACAATCGGAATAATTTTGGCTCAATCATAAAAGTAGACTTTTCTTGATAGTATTAATCCTTAATCCCACAAGAAAAGTGATTGAGGCATAAAAAATATGTATATTTTTAGAACATCATAGGTCTGACTGCTTCTGTCACAAGTACCGTTACTCCTTTGTGGTTCTTCTGAAGAACAGTTATTCCTACGGTAAGACGATTATATCCGAGATGTCTTTCTGTAAGATTATTATGGTACAAGAGCAGCAGGAAGCATCTATGGTCCCTCCTGCTGTTGTTCCTGTCGGGGCTACTTCAGGTATCCGAGCCATTTCTCCTGTCGGTCGATCATGAGATCGACAAGTTCCGGGATACATCTCACATGATCTACGACTGGGTTAACCAGAAGAGCCTGGATGACAAGGTCTTTACGTTTCTGCAGGATAGCCTCTGCAGTCAGATCATAGGTTCCTGTATAGTTTCTCAGCAGTGCGCCGAATCCTTTCGGATAGTCGGGGAATTTGATACCTTCCACTCCGTTCTTTGTTATGATCGCCGGTATCTCAACTGCTATTGATTTCGGCAGATCCGGGATGAATCCGTCGTTCAGTATATTCACTGCAGCCTCTTCCATACCGGAATCATCCAGGATGGCTTCGATGATAGGGATCGTACGTTCATGTGATTCTTTCTTCTCTTTCAATTCCGGTGATTCCAAAGCAAGTGAATATCGATAGAATGTATAGAAATCAAGGATTCCCCGATGATCTGCAGCATCATAGGCCCATGGGATATATTCGCCGATGTGGCTGTCAGTCGTGATCGGAAGTAACCCGAAGTGATCGATGATCTCTTTGAAGAGGGTTCGGTCTGACCAGGGTCTTGAACTCTCGGTGACTTCTGTCAGAAATCTCTCGGTAGCACCTTCGGTCTGCACGGTCATCCCAGTCTTCTTCGCATATGCAAGGATGTCACTGTATCCAGGTTCTTTAGCGAAGAAGTCGGGAACCTTCTGCATGATCATCTCATAGGCATCTTTACCGGAATCCTTATAGGAGGCTTCAAGCATGACGCTGAAGTGATTGAGGCCGGCTGCTCTGAAGTCTATGTTATCAAGCTCTGTCTCCATGATCACCGGAAGATAACGTTTAAGAGATGCTATCTCATGGCACATCCCGATCAGTTTGAGATCTGGATATTTTCTCAGGACCGTTGTGACAATAGCTGTCATAGGATTAGAGTAGTTGAAGACAAAGGCATCAGGACATATCTTCATGATATCCCCGCAGATATCAAGGATCGGTGGAATGATGCGCAGGGCATGAAAGATACCTCCCGGTCCACCGTTCTCTCCATAAACCTGACGTATCCCATACTGATGTGGTATGGTCCAATCCTGATCCCATAATGCAAATCTGTCACCGACCTCTATAGAGATGATGACAAAGTCCGCACCGGTAAGAGCTTCTTTTCTATCGGTACCTGCTGTGATCGTGAAATCGATGTCATGGGTCTTGATAAAAGTCAAAGCTCGATCATATACTTTTATGACTGCTTCTCTGTTTATATCGAGCAGAGCTATCTCTGCTCCCTGAAGGCGTTTGCTTTGAAAGATATCTTCAAGCATGCCGTATCCGAACTGTGCGCTTCCTGCGCCGACTAATACAATCTTCATCTTATCTTATCCTTTTTATATATTGTGTAGAACCGCGCTCAACGAGTCGTGGTGAGAGTTCCTGTTGGTGATGTGTAACATCGGTAGGGTGTCCTAAGAGATAATAGATCCTTTGGCAGGCCTTTTCAGTGAGTTCTTCTACCGGTTGATGTACTGATGTTATCCCGGGAGTCGTAAGCGTGCAGAGTGGAGTATCATCAAAACCGATAATGAGAATATCCTTAGGGGGCATGATCCCCAGTTCCTTCAGGGCTGTCATAGCACCGAATGCAACGATATCGGCCTGTGCGAAAATTCCGTCCGATTGTCTGAACAGATCCTGATGTGTATATACCATCTGGTATCCTGACTGGAACGAACAGTCTGTCTGTAATACAAGATTAGCATCATAGGGGATACCGGCTTCCTGCAGAGCTTTCTTGTATCCCTCTAAGCGCATCATGAACTCTCCGCTTTGATTCAAACATGCCGTCAGATTGATGATGCGTCGACATCCCTTAGTGATCAGATGCTTTGCGGCAATCCTTCCTCCTTCTTCATTATCGGTAATGAAGTAGTCAAGTTTATCTAATGTATAGTACTTGGGACGACTGTGAAGCTGTACGAACGGCAGATTGCTGTCAGTGATCAATTGATAATCACTCTTCTTTATATCAGAATGGACTAAGAGAAATCCGTCCACTTTTCTCTGTCTGATCAGCCGTGAAATATTACTCTCTCCGGTATCAGGGTTATATGCCTCCAGAATTAATGCATCCATCATATGCCGCTCCAGATCCTTGCGGAGACTGCTGAATAAAAGATTGAAGTACTGACTGGTTCCAAACCCGTCCCATTCTCCTGAGTGAATCACTGCTATGTTCCCGCTCTTTCCTCTGCGTAACGATCTCCCGAATGCATTGAACTCAAAGTTCATCTTCCCGGCAAGATCCTGGATGCGTTTCTTCGTCTTTGCACTCACACGGGGACTGTTATTGAGTGCTCGAGAGACTGTCGAATGATCCACACCTGCAAGTTCTGCAATATCTTTGATCGTGATACGTTCCTTCATGACACCTCATTATGTACATACGTGTGTATGGTAAATCAAAAAATAACCAAAAATGTGGTATATGCGGTGAATACATTAATACACACGTGTGTATTAATGTGTCTAGAAATAATACGGCAGGTATAGTGAGTTGTCAAGAGTTATTCATAAAGTAACTTTTAAGGGATGAATAGGCTCCGGAATGAGTATCCGGAGCCGTAGGTATTACATCAATTCAATGTTATGTTCAGCACAGCCCGCTTTGACCTCGCTTGGCCATAGGCTTGCCTGAACTTCTCCTATATGCGCCTTTCTCAGGAGAAACATGCACATTCGTGATTGGCCGATACCTCCGCCTATTGATTCAGGGAAATCGCCGGCAAGCAGCCGCTTGTGGAACAGGAGTTCTTTTCTCTCTTCACAGCCGCGGATTGCCAATTGATGTGCAAGGACTTCTTTACTGACGCGAATTCCCATAGAAGAGAGTTCAAAGGTTCTCTGCAGGAGAGGATTCCAAAGGAGAATGTCCCCATTAAGACCATGATATCCCTCTGTGGTCTCACTGCTCCAGTCATCATAATCAGGAGCCCTTCCGTCATGGGGTTCTCCATCTGAAAGAGGATTGCCTATCCCAATGACAAATACTGCGCCATACTCTTTTGCCGCCATCGACTCACGGTCTGTAGGTGAGAGATCCGGGTACTTTCGGCACAATTCCTCAGATTGTATGAACGTGATCTCTTCCGGAAGGACTGGTGTGATCTTCGGATAGTTCTTATAGACAAAGAACTCGGTAGCGACGAGAGTCGAATAAATCTTGAGGACAGTCGATTCTAAGAACTCAAGATTACGTTCTTCTGGTAGGATAGCTCGTTCCCAATCCCACTGATCTACATAGTAGGAGTGCAGATTATCAGGGTCTTCGTCAGGACGTATGGCATTCATATCGGTATAGAGACCATAACCAGGCTTGAATTTGTAGTCTCCGAGCATCATACGCTTCCATTTTGCGAGTGATTGGGGAATCTCCGCAGTTACTCCGTCCATGCCCTTTGGGGTGAAGGATACCGGTTTCTCAACGCCGTTGAGGTCGTCATTCACTCCTGTCCCTGCTTCTAGGAATAAAGGTGCTGTGACTCTGCGTAATTTTAATTGAGCAGAAAGATAGGTCTGAAAGAAGTTCTTGATATGGACTATTGCCAATTCAGTCTCTTGTAATGTAAGAAGCGACTTGTATCCTTTTGGATAATAGTATTGTGGACTCATATAATATTCCTCTGTTTTTTATAAGGTACCTCTAGTATAGCCAAATGATAGGTATTTGACTATAACAAACACCGGAGGCGACAGCTGCAGCTATCTTTGGTATATGCCGTCATGACTAAGCAGCATGCTTTATGTCCATAATCGTTCAGTTTCAGATCTTATACGTGGATACCCGAATACGTATTGCTGATCAGGGGTATAGTAATGCTTGGGGGGGGGCGGACATTTCATTATACTGTGCAGACGCATCTTTTCGAAAAAGCAGTTGACTGTTTGACATCTTTGAGATAGGTTAGTATACACTAACCTAGGAGATACGTAGATGACAAACCTAACGGGCAGACAGTATGAGATTATGCAGAGCTCTATCAGACTTATATCTGAAGGAGGTATTCAGCATTTTACCATTAAGGCTCTGGCTGAAAGTCTCGGAATCTCAGAACCCGCTATCTACCGACACTTCTCGAGCAAGATGGATATCTTACTTTCGATGTTGACGTTCACAGAGAACGAGGGAAAGGATTTTCGTGAGACAGTCAACAGTGAAAGCCCTTCTTTGCATCAGATAGAGATCATGTTCTCCCGTCAGGCTAAGCTCTTTACGGAGAACCCTGCACTTTCTGCAATCATCTTTTCAGAAGAGATATTCCAGAATGATACGAGACTCTCCGAAAAGGTCCTGCAACTCATGAATGAGCGCCAGGATATTATCTATGCTACGTTGGTGCGTATTCAGCAGGTCAAAGAAATCCGAACGGATATAGACCCTGAATATCTCACTTTGATGATCATGGGTACCTTACGTCTGATCATCTCTAAGTGGAGGCTTAATAAGTTTTCGTTTGATCTGGAACAAGAGATCAGTAGAGCATGGGCAGCACTGCATAACCTATTGACATAAAATCTATAATTTTTTTTATGAAAAGTTAGTTAATATTAACTAACGTAAGGAGTATACATGAAACGTTTTTTCTCAAAACTACTTGATCATCCCGTCTTGACCCTTGGAGCTATTTTCCTCATCTCTATTTTGTTCGCGATCCCTCTCTCCACCAATACAAGAATAGAGACAAACCTTGATAAATATATGCCGCAATCTAATCCTGCCTTCGTCTATAGCAATCAGGCAGAAGATTGGTTTTGCATCAAAGACGGAATCATCATCGCTGTTGAATCACCCGACGGAATCTACAACAGTAGGACCTTGGGAAAGATCAAATCGATCACACAGGACCTTCAACAGATGGAGGAGATTAACAAGAACGATGTGACCTCACTGTATACAGCAGATAATATTATAGGTTCGGAGTTTGGGCTCGAGATCTCTCCGTTTTATGATAAAGTACCCTCCTCAGCGCGTGCAATCGCAGAGTTGCAGCAGCAGGTAAGACAGAATGATATGGTCTCTCAGCGACTCGTCTCACCGGATGAAAAAGTCACCTTGATCATAGCAAGGCTGGATGACAATGTATTCTCTCAGGAATTGTACGATTCTATTAAGGAATTGAACTCCTCGTATGATGGACCAGAAACGTTCCATGTGGCAGGCAGACCCATTGTCGAAGGCGCTTTAGCCTCTTTAGCCCCTGCCGACATGGCAAAGATGGTGCCTATCGTCATCCTTGTAATCATCTTCGTCCTTTTCCTCGTACTCAGGAGCTTTAAGTCTACGATTCTCACTCTCCTTGTTGTACTCCTTAGTGTATTATGGTCTTTTGGACTTATGGCAGCACTCAACATACCTGTCTACGCTGTATCGACGATGCTTCCGGTGATGCTTATAGCTATCGGAGTGGCTGATGGCATACACATGTTCAATCATCTTCGAATCTATCAGATGGATCATCCGGAAAAGACAAAAAGATCGGCTATCGAAGAGATGCTCTCCGGTATGTGGAAACCCGTTATCATCACAACTCTGACTACAGCAGCTGGGTTTATCTCTCTCTTGTCATCACAAGTATATCCGATCAAATATTTTGGGGTGTTCGCAGCTTTTGGAGTCCTGGTAGCGATGGTGCTTTCTCTGACCATGATACCTGCAGGGCTTATGGTATTTGGACTTCCCAAAGTTAAGAGCATGAAAAACAAGAATCTTGACAGTATGAACAGCCATCAAGGAACACCTATCGCACGATACATACTTCGCCATGGGAGGCTCTTAATCCTTCTGACAATCGTAATTCTCGGGGTCTCAATCTGGGGAACGTCACACATTTGGATAGATTCAAGTTTTCTCTCTCAATTCCCCCCGAAAAGCGACATCGTGCAAGCAGACACCTATATCAATAGTAAGTTCGGGGGCACCTCGACACTGAATGTCATCTTTGATGCCGACAAACCCGAAGCGTTCAAAGACCCTCAAGTCTTAAAACTCCTCGATACGATTCAAACCGACGTTGAAACATCGCTTGATGCTGTCGGGAACTCATTTTCACTTACTGATTATCTCAAACGCATGAACATGGTGATGAATGCTGATGACCCGTCTTTTAACACGATACCAGATTCTCGCAATCTTATCGCACAGTATCTGCTTCTCTATGAGATGTCTGGAGACCCTGCGACCCTCGAACAGGTGGTTGATTCTGATTACCAGAAGGCGAATATGACCTTTCAGCTAAAAGATGACAGTTCGCTCACACTTGATTCCGTCATACACAAAATAAACACATACCTGCCGGCTCTTGAGAAGTTGGGTCTCAATGCACACTATGCAGGTTCAGGATATCGCGGGCTGGTATTCTCACAGCTGATCCTCACAGGGCAGATTTGGAGTATCATTATATCGCTGCTATTAGTCGTAATACTCTTATCAATCATGTTTCACAGCCTTTACATAGGGTTGATAGGATCCGTTCCGATACTGATAACAGTCTTTATCAATTTTGGGACTATGGGTATTCTGGGAATACCTCTGAGCACAACCACTGCACTGGTCTCAAGCATTGCCATCGGAATCGGAATCGATTATGCAGTCCACTTCATCGATAGATATAAGATTTATGCTAAAGAGACAAACGATCCAAATACTGCATGTGAACTGGCTATGAAGCACTCAGGACGAGCTATCCTATACAATGCA
Source organism: uncultured Spirochaetales bacterium (assembly GCA_964473495.1). Lineage (GTDB taxonomy): Bacteria > Spirochaetota > Spirochaetia > CAKZLE01 > CAKZLE01 > JAIPFY01. Next base: position 4,215 of record CAYYPJ010000061.1, on the reverse strand, counting down.
CTTGTCGTCATTGCCGGCTTTATGGTCCTGTCATTTTCGCTTTTTCCTCCCAACCGCATCCTCGGAGCAATGGTCTCTCTCAATATGGGCACAAGCTTTCTCGGAACGTTGATCATCATACCCATACTCTTGGTATCATCAGGTCAGTTTATTATAAAGAATCATAAGGAGAAATTATATGCATAACAGAATACGAACGATCGCTTCTTTTTTCTTCCTGTTACTCATAATCTCGACGGGAACACTCTTTGCGCAAGAAGGTCTCACCGGACTTCAGGTAATGCAAAAGGTCTACAACCGACCTATCCCGGAAGATCAGCAGGATACAATGATCATGACCCTCAAGAATTCCCGAGGTTCACGTAGAGTGAGGAATATCTCGCAATATAGCAAAACCTATGAATCTGATTCTAAGAAGATCATGTTCTTCACCTCACCTGCAGACGTTCGGGGGACTTCGTTCATGAGCTTCAGCTACGAAGACGAAGAGAAGCAAGATGACCAATGGATCTATCTACCAGCCCTAAAAAAGGTTAAACGTATTTCAAGCAGCAGCAGTAACAATTCATTCATGGGGTCAGACTTTACCTATGACGATATTGGAGATCGGCATCCCTCAGAAGATACCCACAGGATCATCTCCGAGGAGAAATTCAATGGTCAGAAGTGCATTGTGGTAGAGAGCATTCCTAAGGATCCAGATTCAGCCTATTCCCGAACACTGTCTTGGATTGTCCCCGACAAGTGGTTTGGATTAAAAAAGGAGTTCTATGATCCTGAAGGGGTATTGCTCAAGACCCTGATAATCAAGGATTACAAGCAGATTGACGGCTACTGGATGCTGGTCGAATTAGAGATGTACAATAGTCAGAAAGAACACAGTACGCTGATAGAACTGCAGGATCTTAAGTTGAATACCAATATAGATGATCGTCTGTTCACTACAAGAACCATGATCAAGGGAGTCCATTGATGAAAAAGATAGCTATACTTATTCTCCTGATCATCACTGGCTCCCTTCCTTTTGTCTTCAGCTCTGAGCTCCTCTTCAACGGTTTTGTAAGAAACTACACGGGTATCGAACTCTCACAAGATCCTGACCTCTCAATTGTTCAGAATACCTTTGACTTGGATCTTACATACTATGGAGAGAAAACAGCATTTCTTGTACACCCGGTTATGAGTCAGAATATGGATAAAACACTAGATATAGCACTCAGAGAGGCCTATATTGATCTCTTCTTTAACAAAGTTGATGTAAGGATCGGAAAGCAGCAGATCATATGGGGAAAATCAGATGGTATCTTCATCACAGATGTTGTTTCGCCAAAAGACCTTCGAGAATTCATTCTTCCTGATTTCAATGAGATCAGGATCGGCGTAACAGGAATAAAGACTGATTACTATAAAGGGAATGCAACATTCGAGTTTATCTGGCTCCCGGTCTTTACCCCAAACATCTTACCTGACCCAGCTTCGCGGTGGAATCTGACCCATACAGACTTCAGTACTAGCTCCGATTCAATCGATATGAGCATAGAGAACAGTGAGGTCTTTGGAAGAACCGCATTCTATACTCCGGAAGCAGACCTTGAGCTCATATGCGGCTATATGTGGGATGATGAACCGACTCCTGTCTCACCCTCTACATTTACCCATCATCGTCTAGGAATCGTCGGAGGAAGTGTAAGTACTGATTTCAAGGGATTCGTTTTCAGAAGCGAAGGAGCCTACTACATCGGCAAGTATTTCATGAATACCGTAGGAGCCCCCCCGGAGAGGAAGGACTATATCCATTATCTGGTAGGCGTCAACTATAACCTCAACGGATGGACTCTCAGTTCTCAGTTCATTCAGAAGGTCATCATGGATTATGACGCTTCGCTCGCTTCTCCTCACATAACAAACTCTTTGACATTCCTTGCAGGAAAAGACTTTTTTGACAATCTTCTGCGGTTTGAAGTCTTCACCTATTTTGGGTTCAATGATCTGAATGGCCTCGTTCGACCAAAACTGTCATATTCCCTTACCGATGATGTGAACCTGCTCATCGGAGCAAATCTCTTTTTTGGATCTTCTGGAACATTCGGTCAATATGATGATAATGACATGGTATATGCAAAGATAAAACTCAGCTTCTAAGATACTACTTTGCAGTAAGAGAGGGTGATGAGCATATGCTTTTCACCTTCTCTTAATCATTACCTTCAGCTCTCCGATCTATGGATATGGGAAGAAACTGAGAAAAACTCGAAAAATTTGGGAATCCCTTATGATCGGGACATCTGAGGTGCAAATGAAAACACATAGATGACTTTGGACTGAAGAGTTTCCCGGATTCTATTGTATGTGCTAATAATATCGTGTTTTCAAATGGTGGAGTAGCCGTACAACAGAGATTACCCTTTGGTACTTCATAAAGAGGTTCTGGAACGATGTGAGATCTTTAGTGGAAATGGCTGATAAATAATTCAATATATGCATCGTTTTCAAGTAAAGACCTCTCTTGAGAATATTGTCGCCATCATTGATGCAGTAAAAGAGTTACCGAGGATTTGCAAGATACATACTTTTCCCCCTCTCGGCAGAATTACGTAGTGCAGAGAAAGAATATCGAGATAAAGACCTTACCGTAGTGTCTGTCTTTTGTTTGTTTCACGACAATCTAGTAGTCCTTGTCGGTAGCCGGCACATGTTCGCAGAAGAAGCATGGCAGGTGGTACTCCATAGGCCGTACCGCAAGGCTGCTGAATAAGGCACTAGAGTCTGAGATGGAACAGCATCTCGGATATATCAAGCATGCAGCAAAGGGCAAGAACACCGGCAACAGCAGAAATGGTTCCTATAGCAAGAGCATCATCAAGCGAGGAGTCCATCTTGCCGAAGAAGCGGTTTCACTGCGCAAAGGTCTTTTCCTCCTGCTCTTCAGTCATCTGCCTGATAACTTCAATAAAACAAGTGATGGGATCATCATATTCGTTCTTTGCCGCAGCAAGATAGCCAACAGTCTTGACAGTTCTGTGGCGATATTTTCCCAGGCATCACGATACCTCCGAACGACAGCTGAGTGGGTACGACCGATTTTAGTAGTAAAGTTATTCCGCAGGGACATGCATGACTTTCGATGTTTTTGTAAATTTAAGTATATAACACGGAATAACACAAATAATATATGTTGTGAAAAGAATAAAAAAGAGTCATATTTGTTATGGGAGAAATAGTAAGGTTCCATTAGGTGGTAGGGGGTTGCAGAATTAGAGATCAGCTGAATTATCCATGTCTATAAAAGCTGTTTCCCTGTTTATTTTGTTACAGACTCTTAGATGGTTTTACCTGAGATTATAGTATAGAATAAAGTTTGTATTCTGCTATGAATGTACAAGAGGACAAAGCGTCCTGGAGGAATATTCTATGAGAAAATGGGTAGTATTAGTATATGGTTTATTCATTCTTGGAGTCGGTATGCCGGTTTTTGCCGGTGAAGAAATCCAGCCGGATACAACCCTCTATATAGGAGGGCTGGAGGCTCTGGTGCAGGATGACACTGTTCTTGCTGAGAGTTCTTTTATGAAGCTTGTTGATCAGTATCCAGAGTCGATGTATATATCTCAGTCACGTGGATTTCTCGAGCAGCTGCACAGTTATGTGGATAATTCAGGTATTGTCACCTTCTATCTGGGTAATCTCGCTACGGCGACCTATACGGCGATGATGATCCCCATTCTATTTGATATTGATGAGGAGGCACTTACCTACGGACTTGCCGGTATCGCCGGGGTCGGGCTGGGACTGACAGGTTCTGCTTTGATGGCGGCTGACTATCCGATAACAGCAGGGTTGAGCTGGTGGGTTTCCAGTGCACAGATCATATCGCTTGGCAATTATTTTTATCTCACCGGTATTATGGATCTGAAAGATATGGTTGGGGATGATGTATATCTCAGCGGCCAGCTGGTGACAATAAATGGAGCTCTCCTTGGTTCCTATTTTGCTTTACGTGATGCAGATGTCTCCAAGGGGAAAGGCAGCTTTATCCTGCAGTCGTATCTATGGGCTAATGCGTATTACTGGATGGGTACGATAATAGCCGAGAGTCATGATGTGAAAACTAACAGTTCAATCGGCATGGCCGTGACCGATCTTGCTCTGGCCGGCAGTTTTCCCTTGTGGGAAAAGCTGCGCTGGTCACCGATGAGAACAGGACTGGTGACAGTC
>CAYYPJ010000060.1:1159-11949 GCA_964473495.1 uncultured Spirochaetales bacterium | reverse complement strand
GATAGAAATTCCTCATCACCACTTTTGAAAAGGTGATAAGACGATGGAAGGCTGTTTGGTGTTGCTGGTTCTTACTCATGTAATTCTTCCTGGTTTCTTTATTTGATCAATTGGCAATACTAACGATCAATATGATTATATCATATCGTTGTTGCCAGTCAAATTCAACTTATTACTCAATCTCTATTGAAGCAGATGTGCATTATGATTAATATAGTACAATCATATGATCGTTCTAGACAATCTTGGAGGTTGACAATGGAACAATGGCTTTATCAGATACTCCCCGACGTTCCATTACTTCTCCTGTTCGTCATAATTCTCGGGACGCTCTTTCTGCTCAGCAAGGGGGCAGATATCCTTGTAGACGAAGCGGTAACACTCTCTATACGATGGGGAATCCCTAAAGTACTAATTGGGGCAACCATTGTGAGTCTGGGAACGACACTTCCTGAAGCATCAGTATCTGTTGCGGCAGCAATCGGAGGAAACCCTGATATAGCTCTCGGAAATGCCATTGGCTCTGTTATTTGTAATACTGGTCTCATTATTGGGATCGCAAGTCTCATACGCCCGCTGCCGATACACCGTTCAACAACAGACCAACAAAGTTGGATTCTCATGGGTGCAGGATTTCTCTTAGTGATAGTTACCCTTCCATGGTCTCACCTCGGTGGCCTTTTCTCTGTTGAGGGAAACATCCCCCAATGGGTCGGATTCATTTTCTTAATACTGCTTATCAGTTATCTCTATCTCTCTTTAAGACAAGTAAAATCGAAAACTTCTGACGTGGTTCCCATTGAAGGAGAACAGGATCATGCTTCTATCTCAGTCGTAATCATCAAGCTTATTATAGGAATGACGCTTATTATAGTATCATCAAAGGTACTGCTTCCTACGGTGGTTACCACAGCAGACCGTGTTGGTATCCCTCAAAGTATTATTGCTGCAACTTTGATTGCCTTTGGTACATCATTACCGGAGTTGGTCACAGCAATACAGGCTTCACGTAAAGGTCACGGAGAACTGGCTGTCGGAAATATCATTGGTGCTAATATCTTAAACATCTTCTTCGTCGTTGGAGCTGCAACAGCAGTCACCGAACAGGGTCTTACTGTCCCTAGCTACTTTTACTGGTTTCATATCCCCTTTATGCTGATAATCCTCATCCTGTTCAAAATTTTCCTTACAGCCGGGAAACCGGTAATCTCAAAAATACAGGGAATCGTTCTGCTTATTGTATATGTTATCTATTCTGCCTTGGGGTATATTCTGATATAGGTTACCAATAGCGGCAGATTCCAGCCTGCCGCCATAGGATTATGCAAGGTGCTTCTCTATCCAACCGATACAATAATTCTCCACTTCATTCCGATTGGTCTCATTTAGGATCTCATGCCGTGCATCAGCAAACAGATTCATAGAGACATCCAGCATCCCTATTCCCTTAAATTTCGTGTAGACTTTCTTTGTGCCTTTTCCCTTCTCTCCCACTGGATCCATCGCCCCGCTGACAAGCAGCACAGGCAGATTCTTTGGTATCCTAGCTATCTCTTTGGAATTATTTATAAAAAGTAATCCGGTAAACAGATCTTCATAGAACTTTGATGTACAGACAAATCCACAGAGTGGATCATTGACATATGCATCTACCTGCTTATTGTCACGACTCAACCAGTCAAATTCAGTTCTGTTGGGAGCAAAGGCTTTATTGTACGAGCCGAAACTCATATCATTCAAACGCTGATTGGGTACTTTCCCGCCATCTTTCTTCACTGCACGAGCTGCGATAAACTTACCGATCGAACCTTTGATCCCGGGATCTGCTGCAGTTCCCGAAAGAATGACTCCCTGATAGTCCAAACCATGGGTGATCATCAGATTACGAGCAAAAAACGATCCCATACTATGTCCTAGAAGAAATACGTTCTTGTCAGGATGTTCTTTCTTGATGATCTCAGTGAGCTCACTGAGATCATCAACAACTCTAAACCATCCATTCTCTGAGGCAAAATACCCCAAGTCATGTGTAGCCTCGGCACTCTTGCCGTGACCGCGAAGGTCGCAGGCATATACAGCGAACCCTTTTTTACGCAGCTTTGCTGCAAAATGGTCATATCGTATGGCATGTTCTGCCATCCCGTGAACAATCTGAACCACACCAATGACTTCATCTTTAGGAATCCAGGTATAGTATTCAATTTTCTTACCATCACTTGCCGTAAACGAAGATTTTCTGGCCATTTACCAATCTCCTCTTTAGTTATTTCATCAAACCGTACAAGCTGACTTAAGGATATCTTAAACAGCTTCTCCTACCTATATATGAACAGGGTATGATCTTCTATGATAAACTCAGAAAATCACTCAAACCAGTTACATCCATACCACGCATTATATTACTCTGGATTTGATTACGCAAGAATATTCTAAAATACTCCATATTCATACTAATACATATAAGAAGTCCTCATACTTTGAGAGTGCAATCAGACCTATTATTTACAAGAGAACTCTATTGTGTTAATCAATAAATGTGTACATGGGGGTAAAGACATTTTATTGGACTCCATAAGGAGGAGGAAATGTATTCACTCCCAATCCGGAAATACTGACTTACTACGGCTCCTGATCCTATTTTCATCATCTATCTTGGTATAAATCGATACCAGAGCTTGAACATCACATCCGATAGTCGATTGATTTCTTTTTGTTCAATCTTTCCCTCTATCGGCAGTATCCCAGGTAAAATATAAAGTTGCTGCAGAGTGACAAGGTATTTGGGAATGGCACTTTTCTTCTGAAATCTCTTATAGTCTGTACTTTGTAATCTTCCGAGAACTTTAGTTTCTTTGCACATCCCTATAGCTCTTTTGAGAGAGGTTCAACTAAAAATCATAATGGGATTATGAGACAATGTATACCCAAAGGCAGTGATATAGGATTAGGGGAAAAGAGCTCTATCGAAAGAAAAATCTTAGGAGGAAGGTTCCCGTTGGAAGCTCCTACTGATGAATCAGAGGAACAACTTTCTGACTCCTTATGTACTGAAGATGTAGGAACTTGAAAAAAACGAATAAACTACTTTACTGGGAACAGTTCCTGGTAAAGCAGCCCTCTTTCATACCCTCCCTGTACTTGCCATTTTCTGCAGACATCTCTACTATAGAAACATGGAACAGCACATCACTCCCAAGCTCATGGTGATCTCTGATATTCATGGAAGTAATTCGGCATTTACCGCAGCTATGCGCAGGTACAAACGTGAGAAGGCTACTGGTATGCTTATTGCCGGTGATATCACTGCACGATTCAGTAATTCATTAGCTCTAGCTCTCAATGAATTCAAAAGCCACATTACCGCTGTCCAGGGTAATTGTGATACGCATTGGGATCAGGATATTCTGCAGTTCCCTATTCCGGTCTTTCGGAAGATCCCTTTTGAAGGTCATACAATCTTCCTTACACATGGATATCATATTACCCCGTATCACCCCCCGCTGCTGTCTTCAGGAGATCTGTTCGTCTCCGGGCATACCCATCGGCCGCATCTTTACCTGCATGAGGAGCTCAATATCTTCATGCTCAATCCTGGTTCTATCACTACTCCACGGAGGGGGACCCCTCCTAGCTATGGGATCATCACTCCACAGATCCTTGAGATTCGTGATCTTTACCAGGCAAAGCTTATAAGTTCTCTGCAATATCAGAATTTTTCTTGATTTATTAGAATATTTATACACAAAACACTATACATTTACCAGTTTATCTGTATGATTATTCAGAATAGCGAATAGTTATGTATATTTATACAATAATAGACATAGAGGTCATTATGATACAAGTTGGAATCATCGGAGCAACAGGATATACCGGACAGGAGCTGATAAGACTCCTGTACAACCACCCTGAAGTGAATATATCACTCATTACCTCACAGACATATGAAGGCCTGCCAATAAGCCAGGTCTATGGGAATCTACAGGATTATAACAATACAGTATGCAGTAATATAAGCATTCAAGAGGCTTCTAAGATGTGTGACGTACTCTTTCTCGCCCTTCCCCACGGGATCGCATCGCATCAGGTCACACGTGATGTTCTTGACCAATGTAAGATCATTGATTTAGGAGCAGATTATCGTATCAAGGACAAAGAGGTATATGAAACGTGGTATCATACCAGTCATGGGTCTCCTGAGTTGATTGATGAAGCAGTGTATGGTCTGTGCGAGTGGTTTCGTGATACGATCGCATCTAAGAGATTGATCGCGAACCCGGGATGCTATACTACCTGTTCCATCCTTCCCCTCGCCCCTCTGCTCAAAGACGGACTCATTGACAAAACATCTATTATCATAGATGCAAAATCAGGAGTCTCGGGAGCAGGACGTAAAGCTGTGACCGGAACACTCTATGCAGAGTGTAATGAATCAGTCAAAGCATATGGAGTCACTACGCATCGCCATACGCCGGAGATAGAAGAGCAACTCAGTTATTTTGCAGGATCCCCGATCATAATCAACTTCACACCGCATCTCATCCCGATGAACAGGGGAATACTTACAACGACTTATGCAAATCTGCATCAGAACGTCAACCGATCAGATATTGCTGCATCCTACCGGCGATACTATGGGAATGAGCGGTTTATCCGGCTTCTTCCCTATGGTACGTTTCCAGAGACGCGCTGGGTAAAAGGGTCCAATATGTGCGATATCGGATTTGTGATCGATGAACGCACGGGACGAATCATACTGGGGGGAGCAATAGATAATCTGATTAAAGGCGCTTCAGGACAGGCTATACAGAATATGAATATCATCTTCGGATTACCAGAATCGACAGGCCTCAACGAAGCACCGGGATTTCCCTTCTAAAACCAAAATAACGAGGAATAGTATATGATGAATATAATCGAGGGTGGAATATCTGCCCCTAAAGGATATTACAGTGCAGGAATCCATTCAGGAGTCAAAAGATTCAAGAAGGATCTCTCACTCATTGTCAGTTCAACACCTGCTCAGGCAGCAGGTGCTTTCACGCAAAACGTCGTCAGAGCAGCTCCGGTCATCTGGGATGAGCAGATCATAAAAGACCAGAATACCGTGTATGCAATCCTTACCAATAGCGGAAATGCAAATGCCTGTACAGGGGAACAAGGAATGACCGACTGTCAACTGATGGCAGAAACTACTGCAGAAGCCCTGAGAAAGTTCCTGGATGCATCAGTGACCAAAGAACAGGTATGCATCTGTTCAACAGGAGTCATTGGGGTACCGCTTCCCATGGACACCATAACTTCAGGAATCAAGACGATCACGCCGCTAGCAGCAACTGATGCGACATCGGCTGATGATGCCGCACGTGCCATTCTTACCACAGACACGTTCAAAAAAGAGATCGCTGTGGAAATCATGATCAGCGGGAAACCGGTACGAATTGCAGGGATCGCAAAAGGATCCGGCATGATCCATCCTAATATGGCAACTATGCTCTCACTCATTGTAACCGATGCCCATATCTCACATAGTCTCCTGCAAAAGTATGTAGGGTCATCGATCCAAGAAAGCTATAACATGATCTCAGTCGATGGCGACACCAGTACCAATGATACGGTCTTTGTCCTGGCGAATTCCGCATCAGAGACACCGGAGATTCTTTCAGGGACTCCCGAGGCAGCGACATTCGAAGAGGCTTTTGACTTTGTTCATACCTATCTTGCCAAACAGATCGTACGTGATGGAGAAGGAGCGGGCAAATTTCTAGAGGTCACCGTCTCTGATGCTGCATCCAAGCAGGATGCGAAGACGATTGCCAAGTCAATCATCACCTCTAATCTGGTCAAGACAGCATTCTTCGGCGAAGATGCTAACTGGGGACGAATATTCTGTGCCATAGGGTATTCAGGAGTTGTATTCGATCCTATGAAAGTTTCATTACAGCTGAAAAGTGAGGGAGGAACCGTTACTCTTCTGCAGGACGGGACTCCCACCCATTTTGATGAACAGACTGCAGCACAGGTACTGAAAGAACATGATATAAAGATTCTGGTCAATATGCATTCAGATGAAGGCCATACAGCTACCGCATGGGGATGCGACCTCAGCTACGAGTATGTTCGTATCAATGGGGAATATAGGACATAAAAGGGGTAATACACATGGAAAAGTATATTGAGAAAGCTAATATTCTGATTGAGGCACTACCCTATATCAAACGATTCTATGGGAAGACCATCGTCGTCAAGTACGGCGGAAGTGCCATGACCGATAAAACAATCAAAGAGAAAGTCATAGAAGATATTGTGCTGATGAAACTTGTCGGTATGAAACCCGTCATAGTTCATGGAGGCGGAAAGGCTATCACAACAATGCTAGAACGCCTTGGAAAGAAGACAGCGTTTGTTGACGGCATGAGAGTCACGGATAAAGAGACTGCAGAGATCGCAGAGATGGTCCTCTCAGGGAACATAAATAAACAGATCGTTCAGACCCTTCAGAACCATGGCATCAATGCTGTCGGGATCAATGGAAAAGATGCGAATACCCTTCAAGCTGCGAAGCGTCTTGTGCATGGTAAAGATATCGGTTTTGTCGGAGATATCACGAAAGTTGATACTTCCTTGATCTCTTCACTTATCCAACACGACTTCATACCAGTCATTGCTCCCATCGGGACTGATTCAGGGGGAAACACCTATAACATCAATGCTGATTTTGCAGCATCTGCGATCGCAGGAACCCTTCATGCTGAGAAACTAGTCTTCCTTACAGATATTGAAGGCATTATGAAAGACATCAGCAATCCTGATTCAATCATCAGAAGAATCGATGTCAAAACAGCACAAACACTTATTGATACAGGAATCATCACAGGCGGTATGATCCCGAAAACGCTTTGCTGCATTGATGGAATCAATAAAGGGGTAAAAAGTGTACATATCCTTGACGGCCGTACAGAACACAGCATGCTGCTTGAGATCTTCACCAACAAGGGTATTGGAACAATGATCACATCACAGGAGAACTAAAAGAATGAATACGATACATACAACCGAATTAATCAATACAGGAAAACGTGTCTTTGCACAGACCTATACACAATTACCGATCATCGTTGATTCTGCTGCAGGGTGCACAGTAACTGATACAGACGGCAACTCCTATCTGGATTTTGTCGCAGGGATTGCCGTGAATGCCCTGGGATATGGGGACAAAGAGCTTGCAGCGTCACTGCACAAAGTTATCGATTCAGGCATCACCCACTGTTCTAATCTCTACTGGAATGCACCGGCCATAGAAGCCGCCAGTAATCTAGTACAACTAAGCGGGCTTACCAGAGTCTTCTTTTGCAACAGCGGTGCCGAAGCTAATGAGGCAGCACTAAAACTTGCACGTAAATACGGTCATGAACACAAAGGACCAAATGCAAACATGGTCATCTCTATGAAGAACTCGTTTCATGGGAGGACTTATGGTGCAGTCACAGCAACAGGACAGCAGAAGTATCATAAAGGCTTTTCCCCTATGATGCCTGATATTGCCTATGCAGCTTTCAATGATCTTACCAGTGTACAAGAACTTATAACAAAACGTACCTGTGCGATCATAGTAGAACCGGTACAGGGAGAAGGAGGAATCATCCCGGCAACTCGTGAATTCCTTGCAGGGCTTAGATCACTCTGTGACAGAGAAGATATTCTTCTCCTCTTTGATGAGGTACAATGCGGAATGGGACGTCTGGGAACACCCTTCGCCTATCAACAGTTCGGCGTCATCCCGGATGCCGTCTCACTCGCCAAAGGATTAGGTGCAGGGGTACCCGCAGGTGCTCTAGTCATAGGAAAGAAGGCCGCGGAAACATTCGTCCCCGGAGATCATGCATCTACATTCGGAGGAAATCTTTTAGCAGGTGCAGCCGCTGCATGTATGACCAGAAGACTCTCTGATCAAAAATTCATGGAACATATAGCTGCTGCTTCAACACATCTCTCAGAGCAGCTGCAGAATCTGCAGACCCAGTTCCCGGATCAAATACAGAAAGTGCGCGGAAAGGGATTGATGATGGGATTAGTGATGAATCATCCGGTAAAACCAGTGATTGCAGCTTGTCTTGAAAAGGGTCTATTACTTATCGGCGCCGGGACAGATGTCATCCGTTTGGTACCGCCTCTTATCATCTCAAAAGAAGAGATAGATCAAGCAGCCAAGATACTGCAAGAGGTATTACTCAGTCAGTCCCAATCGCTGCAGTGTTGATGGTTTCGGAATACCATGTTCATCGTATCCGCGAAGTTCATAGTATTGCTTTACCATCGGCTCTAACCGAACAGCATGAGACACTCCATCTTCATCAGAGGTGTCTTGTAAGAACCTCTCCGGCAGAGTGTCATCCTCTGCCGTGATACCCATCCGTACATTCATCCAGCGTTCCAGAACATGAACACGCTCTCCAGCAGTATAGAAATCACTCTGAGACATAGCTATCCCGGTAACTGACCAGAAGAGATCACTGAGAATACTCCAATCCATCAACGATTTTGTCATCCGGGGAAAATTAGTCATGCCAAAGCGCAAGAGGAAAAGCGGGGTCATCCTGGCAACGGGAGGCTCTAACAGGATAGAGAACGTCATGAACTGACATGTCTGCAGGGAGTTGATCCCTGTGTAGATATTTTCAAAGAAGATTGCCCAAAAGGCTTTGGATTTTGTTGTATATGGATCGAGGAAATGAAACATAGATTCAGGACCAACGAGGAATGATCCTAAATGACATCCTCCGCGATTGTTCACGGCATAAGAGAGTCCCTGTCCCCATGATCCTCTAGGATCATATGCCGCAAGCTCCATTCCCTTTACCTGACAGGCAAAATCAGTACCACCGTACTTCATGCTCATCCATCGTGAACCATGTGCCAATTCCTCACCAATGCCTTCTCGATAGGCGATACTTCGTATGGTCTCTGCAATATTATCTGCCCGACTAAATTTTAGATCACAGGAGAACAACCCTTTCTCTGCAGCCTCCATAGCCCAGGATATGGATCCCCCTGCTGAAATAGAATCTAGCCCAAGTTCATTCAACAGATCATTCCACTGTCCGATGACATCGGGATTGTAATTCCCGATATTCGGTCCAAACATACCCATAGTCTCATATTCAGGGATATGTCTCAATGTACCGTCAGGATAGTATCCTTTATGTCCGCAAAGAATAGAACAATGTTTACACGTCGAGAATCGCTGCCTGTATCTATCAGCAAGCCGTTCACTTGAAAGATGTTCTATCCGCTTATCGGTCAAACGCTGGAAGTTGTCTACCGGGGCGAACCCCTCTTTCATACTCATGCGCATGTTCGCATTTGTCCCATAGGTACGGTAGCTTTTAGAGAACTGATTGCGTTCTATATAACGCCGAGAACGACTGCATGTCTTCTTGAACTTCTTCGGCAGCACAGGAGATACCTTGTACTCCCGTCCATGGGCAATGACCGCTTTAAGGTTCTTTGCCCCCATTACAGCCCCCATCCCGCCGCGACCGAGGAAACGGTCTCCTGAACAGATGTTAGCATAAGAGACCAGATGTTCCCCTGCCGGACCAATCACGAGAGCACCGTCCTTAGGGCCCAGATGCAATGTTCTCTGTGCCTCCTTCGTGGTCAATCCCCACAATTTATCGGCTTCAAGAAAATCGACTCCTTCATAGTGAATACGAAGTGTTACAGGAGCATCAGAAGCTCCTTCAATGAGCACTCCGTCCCACCCGGCAGTCTTACAGGCATACCCGAAAGGTCCTCCACACGAAGAGGTCACCATGATCCCGGTCAATGGAGACTTTGTCACACCATCAAACCGGGCACTGCTTGGGGCTCCTGTCGCCACGAGTGGACTCATGAGAAAACCAAGAAGATTCTCAGGACCAAGCGGATCAATCGCAGCAAGATCCTGAAAGTGATCGTTGAACAGTTTCAGCCCAACGCCTTTTCCGCCAATATAGTCAGTCTGTTCCTGCTGAGTCAATCGTTCAACATGCCAGGTTCTCTTTGTGAGATCAATAAAAAGATAGTGATTACTTACCCCATTTTCGACAATCATATGCTACCTCTTCTGCCCCTCTATCACAATACTAACTTATGCATGGTTATCGCACCAAACTGACAATTCTCAACACACCATCCGCAGCTTACACAGGACTTCGGGTATGCCAAAGCAGGTATCCATCTACCTTGATACTCATCATCTATCATGACTAATGCCTTGGTAGGACATATATTAACACAATTCTCACATGCTACGCACTTGGTAATGTTTATATGAGGGACAAGCCACTCAGATCTTGGGAGATTCTCGACAACTGTACCTGAAACGTCTTCAACAGCCCCTACAGGGCATACTCGGCCACAGGCACCACACTCTATACAGATTGCCGCATCAATACGATGAAGTTCTTTTCTCTTTCCTTGAATAGCAGCTACAGGGCACACCGATATACAGGCAGTACAGCCGATACACCGATCACTTATCAACAATGCCATGATCAACACCCCTTCTGAATAACTCTACTACCTGGTTATGATGCTGTCAATCAAAACTCCATAGCTGAATAACCGTAGGTTGGTATAAACATACAGGAAAACAGCGTATATAGCAAAGAAGAATCGCTTAAAAAGATAGCGGTATATACTCCGACAGAAGATACATACTGATGAGATTATGTTTTTTATCAGAGAGTTTCAGCGTGATTTATGGGCTGTTTCCCTAGAGCTTTCGGTATGCGAACTTTGAGAAG
>CAYYPJ010000060.1:0-1149 GCA_964473495.1 uncultured Spirochaetales bacterium | reverse complement strand
GAACTTACACAAATAACTTGACATTGTCTATCCACAGAACTTCAGCTATCAATAAATTTAAACACTATGCACCTCGGGTGGTCTTCACTGGCATGCTACTATTCTCGACAATTTCTTCTACAGTCTCTTCAGGTGATAAATTGTCGTCACTGCATCTGAAAGATCTCTTAAGTTATGCTTCAGTATACAGTATATATAACCCTCTCTCCTGTTAACTCAAAGGAATCCTTGACAACGCTTTGATGCAGACTACAATAGGGAATGGATAACATAGTAAACAGATAAAGTGTCTCCTCCTATGGATACACAGGATATAAGGAGCATCCATGAAGATACAGAAAGGAACGGCTTCAGGGAAAAAGATCGGGAAGCGTATCTATATTAACACCCTATTCTGGTTTCTTGGACGAAGTCTGCAAGTTGCTGCGTCTATCGACCCGGTAATCAAGGAGGAGATCGATACGCTCCCCGAAAACTACACCTTCTGTCTTGTCGTTCATCCTCAAGGACCGTCCATGGTGCTGTCAAAAGGATCCGACGGATTCATTACCTACAAGGGAAGGATAAGGGAAGGACAGACGATTGACTTGAGACTCATCCTTCATGATATCGAGGCAGCGATGCTCCTCTTATCTTTCAAGGAAAGTACGGCACTCTCTGCAGCCCGAGATAGGATGAGCATACATGGAAGCATTATCCATGGGTGTACGGTCGCCAGGATCATAGACAGGCTCGAGATTCTGCTATTACCCTCATTCATAGCAAAACATGCAGTAAAACGCTATACATCACCCAAGAAGTTACATAGTATGAGAGCACGACTGTATGTTCACTGCATTGCCGGCCATTAAAGGAGTTTTCCGTTGGATCAACACTTATCTTTCGATTTCTTCGCACAACCCAAAGTCATATCAGGTCTTAAAGCATTAGAGACCATAGCCATGGAACTTGAGAGTTACGGAGCCCATAGGCCTCTAGTACTCAGCTACGCTGTCGAAGGCAATGCACAACTTGCCCTTTTGAAGCGTGCATTAAAAGAGTCAAGCATAACTATCAGTGCAGTGTGTATGATTGACCATATTACAACTCCTGGTGAGTTCACTAAGCTCCTGGAGTTGCTAGACTCCACCGAGAGTGATGCCGTCATAG
>CAYYPJ010000059.1:0-12100 GCA_964473495.1 uncultured Spirochaetales bacterium | reverse complement strand
CTCCTGCAGGATAAAGATTCATCAATCGCTCTTTTACGAACATACAGACCCTATATTTATATAGTAAAAAAGTTTATAATCATCTTGAAAAATGATTCAATACCACCGTCACCCGGCGGGTATGCAAAGGAAACAGGAGGTCCCCTATTATGGAACACAATTTCACTGATTTCTCTCAGCAGGTGATAGACCTCATCAAGATAATACCTTTAGGGACTGTCGCTACCTATGGGCAGATAGCCAGAGAAGCAGGGTTCCCGCGGGGAGCACGTCAGGTAGTTAGACTACTCCATTCATCATCACACACAAAGAATCTCCCCTGGCACAGAGTCATTGATCGTCGGGGAATGATATCGCTTCCACGCGGAGGGGGGTTCGAAGAACAGTATTCCCTTTTAACCTCTGAGGGCATCATAGTGGAACAGGATGGACATGTAAGCCTCACTCTCTACCAATGTTCCTTCAGCAGTCTTCTCTCCCTTTCTCACAACCTGATATCTGTCAGCAAATAAACGGGATCAAGCTATACTGATACATATTGCAACATACAACAAATATTTTATGATTATCGCATGTATACCTTATTTGCTTGTTGCAAAATAGAAATAAAATGAGTATAACAGCCATATAAACGTTGTGGTATCTTTTACACAAAGGATACGATCAAAAAGAATCAGGATTCAAGAGGTTTACATTTTGACCGCTCGAACTCACAGAGGAACACTATGATGCAATGTTGTCGAATCACATTATTCATATGGGATTCTATACATGTGATCAGATCCAAAGCATATCTGCACATGCAGTGCGGTGATGCGCCTGCATGAGACAAGAAGACCCCGGAGACCACTCCGGGGTCTTCTTGCGTTAAGAGGTCATTACCACACTATGGTGAAAAGAGTATCAAGAATGTGAATCCAGCACAAAGGGAGCCTTTCATGTCACAAACATCAATTCCCAGGATTGATCTTTCGGATCTGCCTGATGAGCAGATCAAACAGATCCTTTCCAGTCATTCAGTCGGGTTGACTGTCTCTGAGGCAAAAAAACTGCAATTTAAGATCTTGAGACGAGCACCAACTCTTGCAGAACTGATTCTATTCGGTATTGAAGGATCAGAACACTGTTCATACAAGAGCAGCCGCCCCTATTTAAAACTCTTTACCACCGATGGTAAGGATGTGATCCTCGGGGCAAAAGAGGATGCCGGAGTCATTCGGATTGCACGGGATCATAAGGGATCGGGATATGCGATAGTAATGAGCCATGAATCGCATAACCATCCAAGCCAACTCGTACCATATGAAGGTGCAGCTACCGGAGTAGGAGGAAATGTACGGGATGTCTGCTGCATGGGAGCAGAGGTCATTGCACAAGCTGATGATCTGCGTTTCGGTTCTATTGATAAGCCAAAGAACAAATGGATATATGAAGGGGTAGTCTCCGGTATCGCCGGGTATGGTAATCCTATCGGCGTACCGACCCTGGCAGGTGGTCTCCAATTCGACAGCGGGTATGATGATAATTGTCTCGTCACAGTCGTCTCACTCGGTATCGTGAGAGACGATGCAATCATTCACTCATATGCGCCAGAGCATGCTGCAGGATATGATCTTATCCTTGTTGGGAAACCAACTGATAACAGTGGTTTCGGCGGTGCGAGTTTTGCCAGCTTTGAGTTGGCAGAGGAGAAGCATGAACAGAACAAGGGGGCAGTCCAGGAGCCGAATGCATTCTTAGGACGACATATGATAAAAGCCTCCAATGAGCTCTTCAAACGACTAAAAGAGATCCATGCTATTGATCGAGTAGGATTCAAAGACCTTGGAGCCGGCGGTATCGCATGTGCAAGTGTCGAGTTAGTAGAAGCCTCAGGATATGGGGCTATCATAAACGTCGAGGACATCCACACTGCAGAGGGTGATTTTGAACCACATGTCATATTATGTGCAGAGACTCAGGAACGTTATATGTGGGTATCACCACCAGATATTACCCCATTGATCCTGGAACACTACAACAAGGACTTCGCCCTCCCTCAGATATCAAAAGGGGCGGCTGCCAGAGTCATCGGACATGTGACCGATGAGCCTGATTACGTGGTAACCTATAAAGGGAAAGAACTCGTACATGCCCCTGCAGTAGAAGTGACAAAAGGATTCCTCTATCACCGCGAAGTCGGAGAACTCCCCACGTCACGAGCGTCAACGGTATTCGAGGAACCCTCTGATCTCACTACTATACTGAAACAACTCCTTGGACATGAGAATATTGCATCACGCCATTCATTGTATGAACAGTATGACAAACAGGTACAGGGACGAACTGTCATGGAAGCAGGGGCAGGTGATGCCGGAATCATGACCCCGTTCAACGATGCAACATACCCAAAGGAGATCAGAAAAGTCGCAATCAGCTTGACGACGGATCAGAATCCGCGTCAGAACAGCATTGACCCCTATCAGGGAGCAGTCAATGCAGTAGTTGAAGCATTCTGTAATACTACCGCCGTGGGAGCACGCCCCATCGCACTCTCCGACTGTCTCTGTTACGGCAATCCTGAGAAACCTGAACAGATGAGACTCTTTGTTGAAGGCTGCAGGGGAGTTGCTGATGCTTCATCCACTCTGGGAATCCCCGTCATAGCAGGAAACGTCTCCCTCTACAATGAATCAGGCAACGGGTCTATCCCGCCGAGCCCGATGATAGCCGTCTTAGGAAAGATGGATAATATTGACATATCCCTACCAAAGGAGATACAGACCCCGGGGTGTGAACTCTTCTTGCTCGGGGACCGAGAGAACACATGCGGAGGAAGTCTCTATCTTGATCTATTGGGAGAACATGCAGAGAAGATCCCAACCCCGGACCTTTCAGAATTGCTGAAGACTGCAGAAGGCATCAGAACCTGTGCTGAGCATAACCTGATCACCGCATGCCACGATATTTCCGAAGGAGGATTAGCAGTAGCCCTCTGTGAGATGATCTTCTCGCATGAAGTAGGTCTTCAGATAACGCTTCCTGTGGGACATCCTCTCCGAGATGACCTCTACCTCTTCTCAGAGTCGTTTGGTTTCATCATTGCAGTGGAACTTCATCATATTGATGCCTGTAAGATCGTTTTTGCTGATCTTGGGATAGAACCTATCCATCTTGGCAGAACAACAGCATACGACGAGATTCGCATGGGATCTCGAATAACCCTTCCGGTATCAGAGGCAAAACAGATCTGGTCTGAGGGATTAAGAAGGAGATTATCATGAGTATCAGCTATAAATCAGCAGGAGTCGATATAGATGCGGGAAATGAGACCGTTGAGAAGATTAAAGAGTGTGTAGCCTCTACATTTACCCCAGCAGTACTCACCGGTCTTGGAAGCTTCGGGTCTTTCTATGATCTCTCATCGATCATGAGAGAATATAAAGAACCAGTGATGGTGCAGAGTATCGATGGTGTCGGTACAAAGATCATGATCACATCCATGATGAACGATTATTCTACCATCGGACGTGACCTGCTGAGTGCCTGCTGTAATGACATCATCGTACATGGGGCAAAACCTGTGACTTTTCTTGATTATATTGCAAATGACAGGCTAAGACCGGAAGTCGTTACACAGATGGTAGAAGGGATGGCAGCAGGCTGTCGTGAGGCATCAGTCAGCCTGGTCGGCGGAGAGACCGCAGAGATGCCCGGGACCTATAGAAAAGGAGAACATGACCTCGTAGGTATTGTGACCGGTTTTGTTGAGAGAGACAAGATCATCAATGGAACCGATGTCACAGCAGGGGATGTGATCATCGGTATCCCCTCAAGCGGATTACATACCAACGGATACTCACTGGCAAGAAGAGTACTCTTTCATCATGCAGGGCTCTCTGTGCATGATACGATCCCGAAAGAATACGGCGATACAGAAGATAAGACGATAGGAGAGCTTCTCTTAATCCCGCATCCCAATTACGCAAAAGCAGTATTCACCCTATTGGATTCTGAGATCACGGTGAAAAGCATGGCTCATATCACAGGGGGAGGACTTATTGAGAATGTACCGAGAACTCTTCCAAAAGAACTCTCAGCTCACATTGATCCTACAGCATGGAAAACTCCTCCGCTATTCTCCTATATCGCTGATCTTGGAGAGATCCCGTCCATTGAGATGTTTCATGCATTCAATATGGGAATCGGCTATACGATCGTCGTACCGAAAGTTGAAACACAAAAAGCAATGAGGATCATCTCATCCTGCTTCGATCGACAGGCATTGCTGCTGGGTACTGTCGAACAGGGAAACGGAAAGACTGTCATCACAGGGATCACTGATGCAGAGAAGACTGGAGGAGCAATATGAAGATAGGAGTCATCCAATTCCCGGGAACGAACTGTGAACGAGAGACAATGGAAGCAATACGGCGGGCAGGGATGGAACCGGTGGCCCATCGTTGGAATATGGCATCCGGGAGACTTGAGACGTATGACGGATTTGTGATCGCAGGGGGATTCTCCTATGAGGATCGAAGCAGATCAGGTGTCATCGCAGCACAGGATCCCATCATGTATGCCATGAAACGTGAAAGTGAAAAAGGGAAACCCATCCTGGGAATCTGTAATGGTGCCCAGATCCTGCTTGAATCGGGACTCGTCCCTGGAATAGAAGGATACCGGCAGGGTGCCGCACTGACAACTAACAAACGGGTCAATCATGGAGAGATTCTCGGTACAGGCTTTTACAATGCATGGATCATTATAAGCTTTGATGGAGCACCAGAGGGATGTGCTTTTACTTCTGCCCTTGAGGACGGAGAGTCAATGAGGATTCCTGCAGCACATGCTGAAGGAAGATTTCTGATCCCTGACAAGTTGTTATCAGAGATGATCAAAAACAAGATGACACCATTTCGCTATACTGACGGTCAAGGAAATCCTATTGAAGACTTCCCCGTGAATCCAAATGGTTCAGTCTACAATATTGCAGGCATCTGTAACACATCAGGAAATGTCATGGCACTCATGCCGCATCCTGAACGAGTTCCTGCCGGCGATAAGATCTTTCTCTCTATGAGACACTATATTGAAAGAAGCAGAACAGAGAAACCATTCATGCAGCATACCTTCCCCCTGGAATACTGCACTCCACAGACAGAGCAAGCCTCATACCAGCTTCCCGACGAGGCAGAGCAGATGGTCATTGATATGATCATAACTGACAATGAAGCAGTATCAGTAGAGAATGCCCTTCGCTTGCGAGATATCGCCGTCAGCGTCAAGAGAAACACCCATTGGGAAATATTGTTTGATGAAACAGCAGATACCAAACAACGAGCCAACGTATATGATAAGATTGTACAGAGCGGAGAGTTGTTCAACTCAAACAAGGAGTTCATTGCCCAGAACCCGGCTAATACCCGATCTCGTTCCTATCTCGTCAGAGAACGAGAAGATTGTATAGGAGACCACGTGTTTCATGCATTGAGCAGCTGGTTCAGCATTCCGCACATCAGTTCTATCAGACACGGGATCATCTGGACCATCACTCCTGATGACCAGACACAGGGAGAAACGATCTTCGAACTGGTTGAGAAGACTCATCTATTAGGGAATCCAATAGCCCATAGGAGTATGATCTATGACATACGAACATGACCAATACAAAGCGGTAATCAGGAAACATCTTACAAACTGCCTGACCGAAACTCATCTAGAACTCCCGGACAAAAAACGGGGTAAAGTACGTGACAGCTACAGGCTTGGTGAAAAGATGGTATTTGTTACCACTGATAGACAAAGTGCCTTTGACCGAATCCTTGCTTCTGTCCCATTCAAAGGGCAAGTCCTGAATCTGACGAGTGCATGGTGGTTTAAGCAGACAGAACATATAGTACCAAACCACCTGTTGTCAATACCCGACCCGAACACGATGATAGCTGAAAGCTGTACAGTCTTTCCTATCGAGTTCGTCATTCGCGGCTATATCACCGGTACGACGCATACCTCATTGTGGACGCAATACCAACGTGGTGTTCGGAACTACTGTGGTGTTGATTTTCCGGAAGGACTGGTGAAGAATCAAAAACTGACGGACCCCGTACTCACACCTACGACAAAAGCTGAAGACCATGATCAAGCTATATCACCACAGGCTATCATCGATGAGGGGTGGATGTCCCGGGAAGACTGGGATCTCGCCAGCAGATATGCACTTGACCTCTTCACTTTTGGACAGCAGACAGCCGAGGATCATGGTCTGTTACTAGTAGACACAAAATATGAGATGGGAAAAGACGCCGATGGAAATATACTGTTGATCGATGAGATACATACCCCGGATTCCAGTCGTTACTGGCTGCAGAACTCATACGAACAACGTTTCAAGGAAGGGCTGGAGCCGGAGAATATCGATAAAGAGTTCTTAAGACTCTGGTTCGTAGAACACTGTGATCCCTATGATGATGTCGAACTCCCTAAAGCACCTGAAGAACTTGTGATAGAACTCTCATACCGTTATATACAGCTGTATGAACGAATCACCGGTAACTCGTTTGCCTTTCCTGAACCATCAGAGGACACTGTCGAGCTAGCAGAACGACTGCAGAAGAATCTTGAATTCCTGTGGAAGGAATAAGATATACACTATGCAGAAAGAGGTACATACAGATATGAAAAAAATCGTGATCATCATGGGTTCTAGTTCGGATAGATCGCACGCTGACAAGATCATACAAGGTCTGCAGCGTGCAGAGGGATATGACATATCCACCTATTCGATTGATGTCTACACTGCTTCTGCTCATAAAGAGCCATTGAAAGTCATGGGGATCTTAGATGCTCACAAAGAGGAACATGCTCTTGTCTATATCACCATTGCTGGTCGTTCGAATGCACTGTCGGGATTCTGTGCAGCAAACAGCACCGCTCCGGTCATTGCATGTCCACCCTTCGCTGATAAAATAGATATGATGGTAAACATCAACTCTACCCTGCAGATGCCGAGCAGGACACCGGTATTGACTGTTCTTGACCCAGATAATGCCGCGTTAGCAGCGATGAGGATCCTGTCACTTTCCGAAGGGAGGTCATAGCCATATGTGCGGTATTGTAGGAATCATTGCGGAACGTCCCATTGCCAACGATATCTATGACAGCCTCGTGCAGCTTCAACATCGAGGGCAGGACGCTGCAGGCATCATCACTTGTAACGATAGACTGCACATCAAGAAAGGACTTGGGCTGGTAAGAGATATCTTCGAATCACGGCATATACAGCGGTTAAAAGGATCCATGGGAATTGGACATACACGCTATCCGACAAGCGGAAGAAAAAATGAAGATGAGGTACAGCCTTTCTGGACAAGTGTGCCAAACGGTATCGCCTTTGCTCATAACGGGAATATCGTAAACTACAAGGAATTACGCGAAGATGTTATCATGAATCGAAAACGATATCTGAACACCTATAGCGACTCAGAGATGCTGATGCAGCTCTTTGCAGATGTTCTGCAGCGATGTCTCGGAAACAATTCATCCCATCTTATCTCCGACTTAACTTTTTTTGACGGATTATGCATCGCATCATCAGAACTCTTCTCCATGATCAAAGGTTCCGTCTCTGCAGTATGTATCATCAAAGACCGGGGATTGATCGCCCTTCGTGACCCTCATGGGATTCGCCCACTCGTTATGGGAGAAAAGATTGGGGAAAACGGAAAGAAAGAGTATATCTTCGCATCTGAAGACACGATGTTCTATATGCTCGGATACACACTGGTCAGAGATGTATCCCCTGGAGAACTTATCTATATAGACCAAAAGGGTAAACTGCATTCACGCATCATACAGCATAAGTCTTTCACTCCCTGTATCTTTGAATATGTCTACTTTGCCCGCCCTGACACCATGATGAACAACATCAACATCTATCGTGCAAGACTAAGAATGGGAGAAAACCTTGGAAAATTGTGGAAAGAACGCTATGGAGACATCCGTCCTGACGTCATCATCCCTGCACCATCGACCGCAAACACAATGGCTCTCGCTATGGCAAAGAAACTCCATGTGAACTACTCTGAGGGCCTCTATAAGAACACATTCATCGGACGAACTTTTATCATGAGTAACCAGAAAGAACGAATGCAGTCGGTACGATACAAACTAGTCCCGCAGCGGCTGGAGATTCAGGGGAAGGATGTAATGATCGTAGATGACAGTATCGTCCGAGGGACTACGAGTAGAGAGATCGTGAAGATGGTGAGAGAGTTCGGAGCACATAAGATATACTTCGTCTCCGCCTGTCCTCCGGTGACTCAGCCCTGTTACTATGGAGTAGATATTCCTACTTCTAAAGAATTGATCGCCGCATCGAAAAACGAGGAAGAGATACGAGAGTTCCTTAAAGCCGATATACTGCTCTATCAGCGATTAGAAGACTTGATAGAAGCTGTCACAAGAAAAGGGAATCACCATATAGACACCCCCTGCACCGCATGCCTTGGTGGATCATATATCCACTTGCAAGAAGAAGAGGATAAATCATGATGAAGATAGCAATAATCGGATCAGGTGCACGAGAACATGTACTTATCCATGCTCTGTATCACTCACCTACCAAGACGCAGCTCTATGCTGTCGGTACATCAGCGAACCCAGGGATCATGGATCTGTGTACATCTTATGTCATTGGCGATATCACCGATACCACATTCATCACCAAACAGCTTACGACATGGGATATTGACCTTGCCGTCATCGGACCTGAAGCACCATTGAGCACCGGAGTGGCAGATGCTCTCCGTGCGGCAGACATTGCTGTATTCGGACCTGATAAATCCCTGGCACGAATCGAGACAAGTAAATCTTATACAAGAGACCTTCTGCAGCGTACCGTACCGCACGCTGTACCGCTCTATAAGGTTGTCACCTCTCTGGAGGATGCACAGCACATGCTCAATTGGCTAAAAGATACCTATGTTATCAAAGCTGACGGACTGTGCGGAGGTAAAGGGGTAAAAGTCGCAGGAGACCATCTTCGCTCTCACTCTGAGGCCCTCAGATTCGTGAAAGAGCTCTTGAAACGTGACGGTCGATGCGTCATAGAAGAAAAACTCTTTGGTCAGGAGTTTTCATTGATGACTATCACCGATGGGATCACCTGTGTACACCTGCCTGCAGTGCAGGACCATAAACGGGCTTTTGTCGGCGATACAGGACCTAATACCGGAGGAATGGGAAGTTACTCAGATACCGACCACTCACTGCCGTTCTTGATACATGAAGATATTTCCACAGCACAGCAGTTGAACGAAAAAGTCATTGCAGCTTTGGAGAAAGACAACGGACAGCCCTATCGCGGCGTTCTCTATGGAGGTTTTATGGCTGTCTCTGATGGGGTCAGTGTTATAGAGTATAACGCGCGTTTCGGAGACCCTGAAGTCATGAATCTTATATCAGTCATCAAAGCAGATTTCCCTTCTCTCTTTTTGGCTGCTGCAACAGGAACCCTGCAGAAGGGGCAGATGACTCTTAGGGATAAAGCATCTGTCTGTAAATATGTCGTCCCAAAAGGCTATCCGACCTCCCCCATAAAGGGGTCTCCTGTTGATGTCAGTGCGATTGGAGATTCATGCACGCTCTATTTTGGTTCTGTAGACCTGATTGATGGAATCCTCGTGACTAAAGGGTCACGAACAGCTGCATGTGTAGCTCTCGGAGATTCTATCGAGGAGGCTGAATCACTAGTGGAGACTACAATACAGCGTATTAAAGGGAACCTCTTCCATCGAAGTGATATTGGGACAAAGCCCCTGATCGAGAGCAGGATAAAAGCTATGAAGGCTCTGCGATCATGAACAGAAGACCAATCCGTCTTGGTATCCTGGGATCTACCCGAGGGACCGATATGCAGGCAATCATTCAGGCGATCGAGGCACATACACTACATGCAGAAATCGCCGTAGTCATATCAGACCGGGAACAGGCAGGTATCCTCGAAAAGGCACGAACACACCATATCACAGCAGTCTATGTATCAACAAAGCATAACGGAAAAAGATTAGAAAGGGCTGCATATGATACGCTTGTCGACAGACTCCTTCAGGAACACAACGTCGATCTTGTCCTCATGATCGGATATATGCGTATCGTCTCGCCTCTCTTCTGTAACAGGTGGGATGGTGCTATCGTGAACGTACACCCCTCCCTTCTTCCGGAGTTTGCAGGAGGCATGGATGAGAATGTTCATAAATCGGTATTGGCATCAGGACGAACGGAAACCGGCTGCACGGTACATCTTGTCACAGAAGCAGTTGACGGAGGACCTATACTCCTGCAAAAACGTTGTGCAGTATACCGGGAAGATACTCCCGAAACAGTAAAACAGCGAGTTCAGCAGTTAGAGGGCGAAGCACTCATTGAAGTGATAGAACAATTCTTTCAAGCATATCAGGTATAACACCATGGAGGTAGAATAATGAACACGAAACCGATAACCGTACAAAGAGCGTTGATCTCGGTCTCTGATAAGACCGGCATCGTCAAGTTTGCGAAACGACTCCATACTCTTGGAGTAGAGCTGATCTCAACAGGAGGAACGCAAAGACTCCTGAAAGAACAGGGAATACCTGTTAAAGAAGTCTCTGAGATCACAGGATCCCCCGAGATGATGGACGGAAGAGTAAAGACTCTTCACCCCTTGATCCATGGAGGTATCCTTGGGCTGCGTGACACCCATGCAGCAGAAGCTGAAAAGCATCAGATCCCTTGGATCGATCTGGTCGTATGCAATCTCTATCCATTTGAGACGACCATCAACAAACCGGAAATCGCTCTTGACCAAGCGATCGAACAGATCGATATTGGAGGGCCGACGATGATCCGGTCAGCTGCTAAGAACGTCGGATGGGTCAGTGTAGTGGTCAATCCTGCTGACTATGACCGTGTAGCTGAAGAACTTGAGAAAGATGCATCAGTATCATATAAGAGTCGAATGCGCTTGTGTGCTGCAGCATTTCGCCATACAGCACAGTATGATACACTCATTCAGGCCTATCTGACCGAAGATGCATTCCCTGAAGAGATTACCCTCACCTTCAGAAAATTCAGTGATCTTCGCTATGGTGAAAATCCTCATCAACAAGCAGCAGCCTATAGATCAGTTGTTCCGCCGAGGATGAAAGATGCTATGTCAATCCTAGATGCTGATATTCTCAATGGGAAACAGCTCTCTTACAACAACATCAACGATGCTACCGGAACGATTGAGACGCTGCGAGAGTTCACAGAACCAACATGTGTCGTCGTAAAACATGCAAACCCCTGCGGAGTGGCTTCCGGCGATGATATCTTCTCCGTCACACAAAAGGCATTTAATGCTGACCGTCTCTCTGCATTCGGCGGTCTTGTCGCAATCAACAGAACATGTACCAAAGAGATCGCCCAGTTCTTCAGAAAGATATTTTTCGAGATCTTCATGGCTCCCGATTATGAACCAGAAGCACTGGAGATCCTAAAGAAAAAGAAGAATCTTCGTGTGCTTCGTATTGGAGAGGTGAAACCACTAAATCAGCTAATATGCAGCAAGTTCATCGACGGAGGGATGCTCTTACAGAATAGAGACTGTTCTGTCATTGAGGCATCAGATCTGAAGGTTGTGACAAAGCATATCCCATTGGATACTGAAGTTACAGATATGCTATTTGGATGGAAAGTCTTAAAACATGTGAAATCGAACGGTATCCTCATAGCAAAAGATATGACTACCTTAGGCATAGGACCTGGTCAGGTATCACGTATAGACGCAGTAAAGATAGCACTAAGAAAGTCAAAGGGTACTGAAGGTGCTGTTCTCGCATCAGATGCATTCTTCCCCTTCAGAGATAGTATCGACACACTCGCTGAAAGCGGAATCAATGCTGTCATTCAACCGGGAGGCTCCATCAGAGATAAAGAGGTGATCGAAGCCTGCAACGAACATGGAATAGCTATGGTATTTACCGGTACCCGCTGTTTCTATCATGGCTGATACGCGATTGATTTAATGGAACACGCTTGCGAAGAGAGGTCCCAGGCTTCTTGTCACAGGTGTGTACCAGCGAGAATTCACGTTATT
>CAYYPJ010000058.1:0-12105 GCA_964473495.1 uncultured Spirochaetales bacterium | reverse complement strand
TCGCAAAGATTTGGGATATTATATCGTGAATACCGATACTCCCTACTGGGATAAAGATAAGAAGATATCCAGACATAGATACAAGATGGTAGGGAAAAGTTATACCAAAGGTGGTGACATCATCTTTGGGCCAAAATATCAATTACTGATGAAAGAGCAGGAGCCGGTGAAAGCGATACGTGTTTCCCATACCACCGATGTTGGGGAGCTGCTCATCTGCAAGAAACTTGTCAAGCAGCTTGGGCTCGTACGGTATCTCAATAAAGCATTCGGAGATGAAGATGCGCAAAAGATTCTTGCACTCAGTTATTACGCTATACGAACAAGAAAACCTCTATCCCATGCAGAAGAGTGGCTTACCAAACATGGGTTGGATCCACTTTCCCCGCCAAGAATCAGTGAATTACTGGGTCGTCTTTCTGAAGACAAACTCAATACGTTCTTTACTTCATGGATACACAAACAGGTGAAGAAGACATCTCTGTGTTACGATATTTCGTCTATCAGCTCCTATGCTAAGCATAACCCGTATATTGAGAAGGGGTACGATAGAGATCAGGAAAAGCTCAAACAGATACATCTGGCGATGCTCAGCAGCAAAGCAAACGGTATTCCTGTCTGGTACACTCCTCTTCAGGGATCTCTTCATGACAGTAAAACCCTAAAGGATGTAACCGCAAAGTTACACAAGCTTGATGCCGGCAGGTTTTCGTACATCATGGATAGAGGATTCTATAGCGAATCAAATCTGCAATATCTTACGAAGCATAACGTTAAATTCTTGATACCTATACCAACTCGAGTCAAATGGGGGCAGAAACTCATCGAAGAGCACAGGGCGGTGATGTTTTCAAACGTAGAGGGGTTCATCACAGATCCTGGAGAAAAGTTGGTTCAATCCATCACGGTCTATAAGCCAATGACAGATGGTTCTAGGGCATGGGTGCATATCTATTACAATAGTGCAACACGTGCTGCTGCAGAAGAGCAGTTCCTCAGATACTATAAGACCTGTTATGATGAGATGAAATCAGGAGAACTCGAAGAATCTCATCAGTCTTTTTATGATGAATACTTCACCTATGGGTATAAGACGAAGAATGGAAGAAAGGTTGTTCCCATTAAAGATCCCGTACAGGCTTTTGGAGAAAGGCTGGACGGCTACTGGTGCCTCTATACCACTAGTGAGAAAGATGCCCGGAAAGCTTACCGGGAATACCAGGAAAGAAACGCTATTGAAGTCTTATTTGATGACCTGAAGAACGGCCAGGATTGTAAACGACTGCGAGTTCATACACCAAAGACGATGAGAGGGAGATTATTCATTCAGTTCATTACCCTGATCATCAACACAAGACTGCGACAGATGATTACTGAGCATCAGGAAGAACTGAAGCGATACGGCTCAAATCCGGATACTGTTCTGGAGAAAGTATCTACCTATACGAGAACTTCCTTCAAGGGAAAATACAAGGATTGCTACTCTACTCTGACAAAAGCGCAGGAGATCATCTTCACGGCTTTTGCCATTCCCCTACCCAAATAAGGTAGACACGCTTAAACTTGTGCGAAATTTTCGGTTAGAAAGTATGATCTTATTTCTGATACAAAGAAGACACCCCACAGGGAATGAATGATCCCGCACCTCTTTGACCAGTAAATTCTCCATGGTCAACAATGACATTCCCATGCGAAATAGTAATTACTGGACTGCCGGTTATGGTAAAACCTTCATATGGGGTATAATCACAGGCACTGTGCATCTTTGAAGCTGTAATGGTATGAGGCTCCTCAGCAGAAAAGATAACGATGTCGGCATCTGTGCCGACTTGAAGTGATCCTTTTTGCGGATACATACCAAAGACTCTGGCAGGTTCAGCAGATAGCAGGTTCTTCATATCCACGATAGATACTGTATGAGTCGTTACTAAACGTGAATAGATTAATGATGCCAACTCTTCACTGCCGGGAACACCTGCGGGAATATCTCTGCAGTCAGCATGTGCAAGTTTTTGCTTTTTCGAGAACGAACAATGATCTGTTGCCACTATTCCTATCTCACCCTTCTCAATACCATCTACAAGGGCATTATTATCATCTGATGTTCTCAAAGGAGGTGTCATCATATATAGATTACCCTGTTCTCCCCAAAGCAGTGACTCATCCAGCATCAGATAATGCGGAGTAGTCTCTGCATATAGTGATGCACCCGAACTACGCAACTCTCGAATAGCATGCAATCCCAGAGAAGAAGAGACATGGACGATATAGAGAGGACATGAAGCTTGGAGTGCTGCGGTACCGGCTTGATATATAGCTTTGTATTCGGCAATTGCCGGACGAAGCTGTGCATGATAACCGGAGGTCAGAGGGAGATCGATCTGATCATATTCATGCTGAATGATTTCTATACATCTATCATCTTCTGCATGCAGAGTTATTAGCATCTTCTCTTTTCCACAGATTGGAAAAAGCTCATTCCAGGTCTCTGGGGGCAGGTAACAGCCAAACTCTTTATATGTAGAAAATAGCTTCACCGTTCGGATTCCCCTCTCTCTCAGATTATGGATCTCTTCAGAAATATATTCATGCATATGATAGATACCCTGGTGCAGGGTATAATCGATCACACTGTCTGAGGCCTCTTTCATTCTATACTCAGCTCCTTCAAGAAGTGTTCTATCAGGCAGCTGATCTGAAAAATCTATAAAGGTCGTGATACCTCCATGGGCAGCAGCTACGGAACCAGAGAAAAAATCATCAGCAGTACTTCCTTCATACTCACCTATCTGATAGTGTGTATGAGCATCAATGAATCCGGGAAAGATGTAAGCACCTTCAGCTTCGATTATCCGGGTATCCTCTGGAAGTCCTGACCGATCAATATGGGGTTGTATCGCTTGGATCTTCCCATCATCTATATAGATATCGCATAGTTCAACAGAATCTTCCAATACAGCTTGTCCATGTCTTATCAGTAACGGCATCTTACCTCCCGGTTCAATTCATGATGAGATTAATTTCCATTAAAGAGGGATATTTCCATGTTTCTTCTTTGGCAGACTCTTCTGTTTGTTAACCAAGGTCTCAAATGAACGAATAATGACTTCTCGCGTATCAGCCGGGTCAATAACAGCATCAATATACCCTTTTTCAGCAGCTCTATACGGATTCAAGAACTGTTTATCATAGTCATCCTCACACCGTTGAAGATATACTTCAGGTTTTCTTGCTTTCAAAACATCTTTTCTGCATATGATCTTAACAGCACCGCTAGCGCCCATTACTGCGATCTCCGCTTGAGGCCATGCAAACACATAATCTGCACATAAATGACGGCTATTCATAACAATATATGCACCGCCGTAGGCTTTTCTCATAATGATAGTTAGTTTAGGGACAGTAGCTTCAGCATAAGCATACAACACCTTTGCGCCATGGCGGATTATGCCGTTATGCTCCTGTACTGATCCCGGCATGAATCCGGGAACGTCTTCCAGAGTCAATAGAGGAACATTGAACGCGTCACACATCCTGACAAAACGTGCGATTTTAACAGATCCATCAATATCCAGGACACCGGCCATATGGTTTGGTTGATTGGCAACAATACCTACTGAATAACCATTCATTCGACATAAGCCTGTAACGGTATTTTTCCCGAAATGTTCAGATATCTCAAAAAAGATACCTTTATCAACAATACTGTTGATCACATCTTTGACATCATAGGGTTTTTTATGATTCTCAGGAATTATTGTCCTCAATTCAGGACATGTTCTGTCAGGTCTGTCAGGAGACTTGCTGTAAGGTGGTCGTGCATTACTGTTCTGGGGGAGAAAAGAGAGCATTCTTCGTACGATGAAGAGTGCTTCTTTCTCATCTTTCGAAACAAAATGAGCAACACCGCTTTTTTGTGTATGTACAGCGACACCACCTAATGCATCTGTGGTTATCTCCTCATGAATAACATCCTTGACTACTTTCGGGCCTGTTACGAACATATAACTGTTGCTGGAATTCATGATGATGATATCTTGTATGGCAGGTGAATATACTGCACCACCGGCACAGGGTCCCAGTATGACAGATATCTGAGGAATAACACCGGAAGCCATGACATTTCTTTGAAATATCTCACCATACCCAGCTAAAGAGTCTATTCCTTCCTGAATTCGTGCTCCTCCAGAATCATTGATCCCAATAATAGGAACACGGGCATTCATTGCCATATCCATTACTTTACAGATCTTCTGGGAATGAGAAAAAGAGAGCGATCCCCCGATTATGGTAAAATCCTGCGCATATACGTAGACTGACCTGCCGTCAATCTTTGCTGATCCGACAATTACCCCATCACCAGGGTACTGCTGTTTTTCCATCGAAAAATCATGACAGTTATGCAATTTGAACATATCAAATTCCTGAAAACTGTCTCGATCGACAAGGGCTTCTATTCTTTCTCTGGCAGTCATCTTCCCTCTTGCATGCTGTGCAGATATCTTTGCTGCATCAGCACAGTGTAATGCCTGCTCTTTTTTCGCATAGAATGCATCAAGTTGCACATTTTCAGTATTCGTGATTAAATCATCCATGTTTTATCCTAAATTGAGATTAATAGGTACAGGCCAATATTTCCGGGCTGAACAGTTCCTCATTCTGCGGCTCTTCACCTGCAATCGGAAAAGATATCCATGTGGTATTAAGAAGATTCTTCCAGGTTATATTCTCACAGGAACTGTTTCCACCCCATGTTCCACATCCCAAGGTCATAGTCATCGGCATCCCGTTGGTCCATGCACCGCTGTTGGCCAGACATTGCGGCTGATTGATCATGATTCGTGAAACATTGACTTTCATACCAAGCTCTACCGCTCGTTCTTTCTTCAATGAATGCAACCCACAGGAATGACCTGCCCCTGAGTAAGCTGTAATAGCATTCACCATCTCAACAGCTTCATCGAAATCATCCCATGTATACAGGGTCATGACTACTGAAAGTTTTTCCCCTGAAAAAGGATCATCAGCGCCAATATGTTTACCTTCAACCATGATGAACTGACAATCTTCGGGCAATTGAATTCCAGCTAGTTTCCCAATCTGTACAGCAGGTTTTCCAACGATATCACGATTCAGTACCCCGTTCTTCCACATGCAATTCTCAAGGAGAACACGTTCCTGTTCAGTGACAAGATATCCTCCCTCCTCTTCCAAAGCGCGTAGTAGATGCGGATAGATAGATCTCTGAGCAAGACATGCATTCTCTGCTGAACAACTTGTAGCATTATCAAAGGTCTTTGACCTTTTTATCATATTTGCAACGGTCGACAGATCTACCGTATCATCAACGATTACCACAGCATTCCCAGCGCCTACACCGAGGGCAGGGGTTCCGCTGCTGTAAGCAGCTTTTACCATCCCGGAACCGCCGGTTGCCAATACCATATCAGCTTGTTTCATTAGTTCTTTTGTGATCTCCAACGATATATGATCAGCGATGATTATGAGATCTTCAGGTATCCCCAAAGAGGCTAATACCTTTCGCATGCGCTCTACGGCTAATATACCGGTCTTTCTGGTTCTTGGATGGGGAGACATGATTATGGCATTTCGCGTTTTTATGGCACTGATAGCTTTACAGAAAGGTGTGGCTTCAGGATTGGTACACGGAATAAGAGCTCCTATGACTCCGATCGGCTTAGCGATCTTTATGAGACCTTTCTCATGATTCACTTCGATTATACCTACTGAGGATCCTCCCAGCGTATCTCGATAGGTTCCTTTAACCTTTGTCTGTATCTTGGCATACTTACTTTCTGCATTTCCAAGCCCGGACTCTTCATATGCCAGCTGAGCTAATTCCATTGCAAATGAAGGTTCGATACCGGACCATGCCAAATGTGCACAGACTGCATCAACTTCATCCTGAGTTGCAGTACTGATACTGTTCTGAGCCTGTCTTGCACGTTGTACTAAATCACCTATATATTCTGCGGGTTTATCTTTACATGTATCCATACTAATCATTCCTTTTATTTTATTGGCAAACAACCAATCATCACACTGCTAAAGCTTTTGCCAAAGCCATATATCCTTTGCAGGCCTTCTCCAATTCTTCAATTACGATGTATTCATCTATGGTATGAGCCTGATTTTCTCTGCTGGGTCCAAACCCCAATGTCGGTATTCCCAATACGCCTGCAGAACAGCTCCCATTCGTGCAGAAAGAATACGTTCCAAGTGCTGCATCTTCTAATCCAATGCTGTGAATAGCATCAAGTGCAGAATGTACCAGGTCGTCCTCCCTATCGAGTAACCAGGCTGGGGCAAATCGTGTATGGCGTCCGATATGCTTTGTATACGTGCTTACGTTCATAGCTGCTATGTCTACCTGTGCCTTGAAGGTGGTGTCTTCCGTATACAGTTTATCAATAATCTCTTGGATCGGTTTGAGCACCAGCTCTATAGTCTCGCCTGTGAGCAGCCTTCTATCAAACGTTGCTGTACACGCTTCAGGGATAACTGAGGCACCTGGAAACGGAGAAGAGATGATGTCAGTCAATACAAGATTACCAGAGCCCAGATAAGGACAGCTGGGCTCTGGAATCTTTCTGATTTCATCAATCAGTTTCAACATATGATAAACTGCATTGACGCCGATCTCCGGATTTGAAGAATGTGCTGGTACTCCGTATGTGTTGATCACGATCTCTGCTCGACCTCGTTGTCCGATATTGAGATTGAGTTCAGTCGCTTCTCCGATGATCACAATATCAGGGGAGATCTTTTTAATGACGCTTTCAAGTGCATAACCCTCAGCGATCTCCTCAAAGACTGTTCCCGAAACATAGATATCCCCAGCAGTTCTACCACTCTCTTTTACTTCTACTGCAGCAATGATCATAGCAGCAAGAGCTCCTTTCATATCAGAAGATCCTCTGCCGAATATCTTTCCTTCGCTTATCTCTGCTCCAAAGGGTTCCTTGGTCCATGATTTTCTATTCGCAATAGAGACGGTATCCAGATGTCCATCAAACAGTATGGTTTTACCGCTACCGGACCCTGAGATCTTCCCGATGATATTTCCTACACTATCAGTCTGTACTTCATCAAACCCTAGTAACGACATCTCCCTCCTCAACAATTCAATGAGATCTTTTTCTTTTCCTGTTACACTCGGAGTTTGAATCATTCGTACACACAAATCGATTAACTGATTCTTTCTTTGCTTATTCATATGCTTTCTCCCAAGCTACTCTTTGTTATTAGTATCTAATCGAACTAGAGCTTCTCGTACTTTTTCCGCTTTTGCAGGCAAATGCTGTATTCTAACACCAACGGCATTATAGATAGCATTAATGATCGCAGGAGTTGTAGGAATCATAGGGAGTTCTCCCATTCCTTTTGCTCCAAAAGGTCCTGAAGGCAACTCATTATCAATGATGACAGTCTCTATCTCAGGTGTCATATCAATTGTAGGTACTCCAATCTTCTTAAGGGTATCGGTAACAAGACCTTTATCATCCATGAGGAATTCTTCACTTAATGCATAGCCGAGTCCCATAAGGATTCCCCCTTCTATCTGTCCTTCAGCACCCTGCCTGTTTATGACTTTTCCCGCATCATGAACCGCTATGATCTTCAATACCTCTACTTCCCCTGTTTCAGGATCAACTGCAACAAATGCCGCTTGGGTACCAAAACAATAGGTAAAATGTAATCGATAAGGTTCATCTTTTCGCTCAACGTTATCCGTATTCTCAGAAACCGGTACGGTTGCCGGTGCGGTATAAATATACGTTTCAGCCATACTGCCGAATTTAGTGTACAGTTCCTGGAATGATGTTACTTTCTTTGCAGTACTTCGGCTGAATACATATCCATTCTCACAATACAGATCTGCCGGGTCATAATCCCAGGCAGCCCCTGTCTCTCTGCAGATCTTATCTTTCAGATGTGTTACGGCAACATAGACAGCATTACCTGTGACAAACGTCTGCCTGGAGGCTGTCGTTACTCCGCCGTCGATGGTTCTTGCGGTATCATTGGTTATCAATTCAATAGAATAGGAATCCAATTTCATAATCTCTCCAGCGATCTGTCGTACAACAGTATCAGAACCCTGTCCGCTATCCACACTTGAAACTTTCAATAGAAGACCATGCTCATTGAGTTCAGCAACAGCTCCTGCTGCATCATTCATACCTGATCCAAGACCGACATTCTTCATTGCACTGGCAATTCCCAGACCAAGTACGCGGCCGTCATCCAATACAACGTGCTGTTCTTTCAACCGCTCCTGCATGATTCTCAAGGATTCTTTCAACCCTATGCTTTCTCCCAGGACCTGTCCCCCCACTGTCTGTTTACCGGTATCAAGGCCATTGATCAAACGTAACTCAATGGGATCCATCTTCAGTTTTTCAGCAAGCATATCCATGAGTATTTCAGATGCTATAGCAGGTTGATTACTTCCAAAACCACGCATCGCCCCCGCGGGAGTCTTATTGGTATATACTGCACGGCCATGAATATCGGCATTAGGGATTTCATAGGGTCCAGGAGCAAAAAGAACAGAACGAAGTATCACTGCTTCACCAGCAGATGGATATGCTCCAGTATCAGCAATGATATCAGCCTTGAAAGCAGTGATCTTTCCATTGAATTTTGCTCCGTAGGTGTAATGCATGATCTCAGCATGTCGTTTGCTTGTCCTCAACATGACATCTTCTCTACTCATAACCATATGTATTGGTTTACCGGTGATCTTTGCACCAAGAGCTGCATGTATCTGGATGGTGGGTTCTTCTCTGCCTCCAAAAGCTCCGCCTGTCATTCGCGTTATAACCCGGATCTTTTCACTGGGCATATCAAGATTTTCAGCAAGTTCATCACGAAAACTGAAAGAACTCTGTGATTGTGTGAATATCGTGATCGTTCCATCTTTATGAGGGACGGCATATACTGAATCCGGTTCCATATATGCGTGTTCGATTGCAGGGACTGTGATTTCGTCTTCTACAATAACATCTGCCTCTAGAAATCCTTTATGAACATCACCACGAGATATGTGAAGTTCAGATAACAGGTTACCGTCTTCATGTATATAAGGGGTATCATGGTCTAACGCCTTCCTCATATCAAGTACGGCGGGAAGTTCACGATATACCACTTCAACGACCGAAGCTGCATGTTGCGCATCTTTTTTCGTATCAGCTAGAACCAATGCTACCGCATCACCTAGATATCGTACTTTCTCTGTGGCTAGGACCGGCTGCTTCTTGGTAATGATCCCCACTAGATTCGGACCGGGGATATCGTCTCCAGTTAAGACAGCTGAAACTCCATCACACTTCAGAGCTTTTGCAGTATCTATGGAAAGAATCTCTGCATGTGCATAAGAACTAAGCACCAGTTCTCCATATAATGCACCATCTTCTGGAAGATCTTCAGTATAGATGCTCTTCCCCTGGACCTTATCTACTGCATCGTTCCTGATTGCGGGAGTCCCGACCCCAGTTATCTCAGTTGCAAGTTCCAGAGTGGTACCGTTACGTATGGCTTCAGCGGCCATCAATATCGCATCAAAGATCTTTTTATACCCTGTACAACGACAAATGTTATGTATGAGTGCTTTTTTTATATCGGCAGCTGTTGGTTCAGGATTTTTATCAAGTAATCCTTTGGAAGACATGATCATTCCTGGGGTACAGAATCCGCATTGAATAGCACCACAATTCACAAACGCTATCTGCAGAGGATGAAGCACTCCATTCTTTGCCAATCCTTCTATTGTCTCAACATGTATACCGTCTGCGCGTTTCATCTTGAAGACACAGGAACGTCTTGCTGTACCATTTATCAGCACAGTACAAGCACCGCAATGACCTGTACCACAACCGTTCTTTGTTCCCATCAAACCAAGATCCTCACGCAGAACTTCAAGAAGCGACCTGGTTAAATCACCGCTGTAGAGAACCTCCTTCCCATTTACAAAAAGATGTATCGTTTCAGTCATTTCTTAACCCTTTATATATGGTTTACCATTAGCTGCAGGATCAACAGTCTTACCGACGAATCCAGCTAAAGTAATCATTGTCAGAACATATGGAATCATCAGAAGGAAATCAGTTGCTATGGGAATTCCTTTTGCCTGCAATGTCATCTGCAATGCATCGGAGAATCCAAAAAGCAAAGCTGCTCCTAAACAGCCAAGCGGAGTTCTTTTACCGAATATCATAGCAGCCATAGCAATAAACCCTCTTCCGGCTGTCATTCCATTACAGAACATGGAAAGCTGAGCGACTGAAAGATATGCACCGCCAAGCCCAGCAAGAAAACCGCTTGTTATGACGCAGATATATCTGACGGAATAGACATTCACACCAACGGTATCTGCAGCTTCTGGATGATTACCAACCGCTCGCATGCGAAGACCGAATGGAAGATGGAATATGACCAAGTGGGCTATGGCGACAAGAAGGAATGCCATATAGGTCAATGGATTCAAATTTCCCAGTATAGGTCCCAATATCGGTATTTTGCTTATTATCGGTATCGATATATTATCTATAGAATTAACTAATGGCGTTCTTCCAGGATTCCCCCAATAGAATTGAAGTATGATTGCGGGGATACCCGCAGCCATTATATTGATACCTACACCGACAACTGACTGGTTCGCCTTGAATTGAATACACATAACTGCATGTATTACACCCATCAGGCCCCCCATCAATCCTCCGAGCAACACACCAAGCCAGGGATTTCCGGTAATGAGCGAGACCATTCCAGCGCCAAAGGCACCCATTAGCATCATGCCCTCTATTCCAAGGTTGATGACTCCGGCTCTCTCTGAAAAAGTCCCGCTTATTGATCCAAAGATCAAAGGAGTGGCCATTCCCAGAGTAGCTATAATAAGATCAGTAGAGAAAATCGATATAAAATCAGCTATCATAATTATTTCTCCATTCCCATCTCAAGTTTTTCACAGATAATCTTTGAGCTCTGCTTTCTTCTTCTTTTTATGGTGTCTAATACACTCCACTTTCCAGCTACGAAAAAGATGATAAGCGCCTGCAGAACTTTTACCAGATTGACATTTGTCCCAGCGATAATCTGCATTTTCATAGCCCCGGTTTTCAATGCTCCAAAAAGTATTGAGGAAAGGATGATCCCTGCAGGGTGGTTGTTTCCAAGGAGAGATACTGCTATTCCCTCAAATCCATACCCGGGAGAAAATCCTGCATAGAATCTTCCATAGACACTGCAAATCTCCATTGCACCGCCGATACCGGCTAACGCACCAGATATCATAAATGCGGTGATCACTGATTTACTTGTATTGATTCCGACAAATCGTGCTGCATTGGGATTAAAACCGACAGCTCTCATCCGGTAACCGAGTTTGGTTTCCCACATCAAGATAAAGACAAGTGCTGCTATCCCTATCCCCAACATATATCCCATATTCATGGGAGAACCTTTGACCAAGGGTTCAAATCTAACAGCATCCTGTACGAATGGAGTCGCCGGCTGTACACTGCCGAGTCGTAACGGTCCGTTCACTGAGACCAGCCAGTTGGTCAGGTGCAATGCAATCTTATTGAGCATGATCACATTGACGACTTCATGGACTCCCAGTTTTACTTTCAGATAAGCAGGTACAAATGCCCATAAAGCCCCTGCAACAGCTCCTGAGATCAGTACCAGGGGGATATAAATGGCTGTAGGTAATCCCGGGAACAGCGTACCGACTATAGCACCGGCAATTGCTCCTACTAACAGTTGCCCTTCAGCACCTATATTGAATAATCCACTTCTGTAAGCTACCGAAAACGAAAGTCCAGTAAACAGAAGGGGTGTTGCGGCGAGCAGCGATGAGCCAATGCTTCTGAAGCTGCCTAAAGAACCGACAAAAAGTGATGATATAGCAAGTGTCACCTTATCTCCAAGCAGAGCAATAATGATACTGCCTAACAGCAAAGCCATGACAATGGCTGTTATTGGATCTAACAGATTTGCTAATGTGTTAATAAATTGTTTTTTTCTGAATCTGCTAATGATTTTCTTAATCATGTTGAGGTCTCCTTACTCCCCCCATAC
>CAYYPJ010000057.1:0-12135 GCA_964473495.1 uncultured Spirochaetales bacterium | reverse complement strand
A
Source organism: uncultured Spirochaetales bacterium (assembly GCA_964473495.1). Classification (GTDB taxonomy): domain Bacteria; phylum Spirochaetota; class Spirochaetia; order CAKZLE01; family CAKZLE01; genus JAIPFY01. The sequence continues at coordinate 12,134 of CAYYPJ010000057.1, read as the reverse complement.
GCATTCAAACTCTTCCTGCTGGATGTCGGTCTCCTCTCCTGTATGGCGCAACTGGACCGAAAAGTCTTGCTTGACGGCAACAAACTTTTCAAGGAATTCAAGGGAGCCCTTACGGAACAATATGTTCTCCAGCAATTCAAGACTATAAAGAGCCTTGATGTCTACTATTGGACCAATGACCGCGGCAGCGCGGAAATCGATTTCCTCGTGGACAATGGCATATGGATCATTCCAATCGAGGTAAAGGCAGAGACAAATTTGAAAGCAAAGAGCTTGAAGACCTTTTGCGAAAAATTCAATCCTTACCGGGCAATCCGCACATCGATGTCAGACTACAAGCAGGAGCAATGGCTGCTCAACCTACCTCTATGGGCAATTGAAACCATAGAGAGCTGATGTTCCACGCATAAGACCTTGCATATATCGCATATCTTACTCATAGAATCGGCAGCAAACCGGAAATTTCAAAAAATCCTATGGGACATTGTCAATACAATATAGTATATTCTTCCTGCTTCCATTGATTCTCTATATATCTTCTAATCGTATCTTTCCCTGCATACAATCCTACGGTATTTGCAGAGTATCCACTTATACACAATGCTCCACCCCATAAGATTTGTCTCTTGATCTTTGGATGTCTTCTGAATATTTCTCTTGCTGTCAGACTCTTTTCTACTTCACTGGTAAATACTTTTCGTCTATATTTCGCTGGGAAGACCATATGATACATCAGCAATGTCTTGTTATGACTTTTGTGGATATATTCACCCATCCTTCCAATATATCATACTCAACCGCCCCAAGGGGCGAGAAATTAGGCCACCTTTAGATTCAACGATGTCCTCATTACTTCGTATCAAGGTTTTCTGACACAGGAAACACTTGATAACATTGCTGAGACTACCATTGCGAACTTTTCTGCCCGCCATGCAGAAGAACCACTTGAGAATGAGATCTGCTGCCGAGGTGACAACCACTACGTGGAGAAAGAGACGGAGAGATGTTTCTAATCGGCCATCACGTTCAGGAAAGAAGCTCTGAGCGCTTCCGGTATAGGCAGAGGTTTTAACGTATCATGCCGCATATAGCCGACTTTTGTGATCTGTGTGACGAGTAACGTATCACTGCGTTTCACTCGCTGCTCAAGAAGCAGAGAAAATCGTTCACATTTCTTGATGATAGTCTCTACAACGAGCAGATCATCAAGAAGTGCCGGACGATGATAATCCAGAGAGATAGACTTGACCACAAAACCTACTCGCTCTTCACGTAATTCAGTTCCCAGCTCCTGACCAAGCAGACGCAGCAGCTCAGTACGTGCATGTTCGGTGATATCAAGATAGGTACTATGATAGACAATACCCCCGGCATCAGTATCACTAAAATACACACGCTGTGTATAGTAGCAGATGTGTCCCCTGATAGAACACTGTGGTATAGTCGTATTGTCCATCGGTCCTGCCCCTCTCTCGTTATATCGTTTCAGGTTCAAACTGTAATGTGGCGAAGTAGTCCTCAAGCGTCTCTGCCCGTCGGATCAATTTAACAGATCCATCCCGGGCAAGAAGCAGCTCTGCTGAACGAAGTTTCCCATTATAGTTGAATCCCATCGAATGCCCGTGGGCACCTGCATCATGGATGACCACATAGTCTCCAGGCTCTATCACAGGAAGCTTGCGGTCAATGGCAAACTTATCATTGTTCTCACACAATGACCCGGTAACATCATACACTTCCGTAAGTTCAGCATCCTCTTTTCCCAACACTGTTATGTGATGATACGCCCCGTAGAGCGCAGGTCTCATAAGATTAGTCATACAGGCATCAAGCCCTACATAACGCTTATACTTCTCAGTAAGATGACGAACTCTGCTTACCAGATACCCGTAGGGACCTGTGATCATTCGCCCGCACTCAAATACAATATTCAAGGGATCCAATCCTGCAGGGATGATCAGTTCTTCATAGAGTCTCTTTATCCCATCAGAGACATGCGGCAAATCGACTGCCTCTTCTTCAAGTCGATAGGGTATACCAAGACCACCCCCCATGTTGATGAATTCAATACGAACTCCGGCTTCCCGCTGAATACGAATGGCAAGTTCAAACAACATACGTGCGGTCTCAACAAAGTAATCCCCGTTCAATTCATTTGATGCGACCATCGTATGAAGACCAAATCTTTTCACCCCTTTCTGCTTCATGATCTTATATGCAGACACTATCTGATCAGTCGTCACTCCATACTTGGCTTCTGCAGGATGTCCGATGAATGCGTTCCCTGTTCGAGCAGAACCAGGATTATAACGAAAGCAGATGAGTTCTGGTATACCGGCAGATTGTTCAAGCGTTTTGATATGGGTGATATCATCAAGATTGATGATAGCTCCAAGTCTACGAGCTTCTACAAACTCTTCCCCCGGTGTATCGTTCGATGTGAACATGATCTCTTCACCGCTCAGTCCTGCCTGCTCAGAAAGCAGCAGCTCGGGAAGAGAACTGCAGTCCGCACCAAATCCCTCTTCATGAAGAATCCTCATGATTGCTGGATTCGGACATGCTTTAACGGCAAAATAGTTTTTGAAACCCGGGGCCCACGAGAACACCTGGTTCAAGGCACGAGCCTTCTCACGAATAGCAGACTCATCATATATATAAAATGGTGTAGGCATATGCTTTGCTGTATGCTCTACAAACTCTTTGGTGAATGGTACGTATTTCGTACTCATGATTTTTCCTCCAACTCAACTTTAGTGAAGTTTCAAATTCTTTTGAATACTCTCTACCGCAGCAATAATATCTTCTCTATGGCCGAAAGCACTTAATCTCACATACCCCTCACCTGCAGGACCAAATCCCACTCCAGGAGTTCCGACGACCCACGCCTCTGTGAGTAATTTATCAAAGAATTCCCATGAGGTCATCCCATCGGGGGTTTTGACCCAGAGATATGGGGCATTGTCACCGCCAAAGACGGTCAGTCCTAATGGTATTAGACCTTCTCTAATGATTTTCGCATTCTCTTTATAGTATGATATCAGTTCATTACACTCAGAGAGTCCTTTTTCCGAAAGTGCCGCCAGCCCACCGGACTGCACGATGTTTGAGGCACCATTGAAAAGTGTAGATTGCCTTCTCAACCAGAGATTGCTGACTTCTCCCGGTTCACTTCCTTCAACGACAAGCTCTTTCGGAACAATACTCCAGCCCAGTCTTACACCGGTAAACCCTGCTGTCTTTGAGAAACTGTTGATCTCGATTGCACATTCACGAGCTCCTTCCACCTCATAGATACTCTTCGGGTAGGTTGGATCTGAAATATACTCGGCATACGCTGCATCAAAAATAATTACCGCCTTATGTTCTCGAGCATAATCAACAAAGGTTTTCAACTGATCTTTGGCAGCAACAGCACCTGTCGGATTATTGGGACTGCACAGATAGATAAGATCCGCATGCTCTTTCGGAACATCTGGAATAAACCCATTCTCTACTCGGCAAGGCATATAGACAAAGTCATCATACTCGCCTTTCTCTTCATTGAAACCACGCGATTTCCCTGCAATAACGTTGGAATCGACATACACCGGATAGGCCGGATCCTGTATAGCAACTACAGCATCAGCACTGAAGATCGATTGAATATTCCCCGAATCAGGTTTAGCACCGTCACTGATATAAAATTCAGCTGCATCGAGGTCAACTCCTCGACTCCTTTTATAGAAAGCAGCTAATGCCTCACGTAACTCGCTGTTTCCCTGTTCATTCCCGTAACCGCTGTATGTTGATACATCACTAAGAAGATCGACACCGGTATGAAGCCCATCTACGATCGTAGGGGTCAAAGCCTCTGTCGTATTCCCAATACCAAGTTTCTTTATCTGAGCATGAGGATTCTCTTCCTGAAACAATCGTACTCTTCTTGCAATCTCGGGGAATAAATACCCGGCTGTTAACTTACGATAGTTCTCATTAATTCTTGCCATCTAGTGTGTTCTCCTGTTCCTATTTCAGTATTCTTCTAAGAAATTGATAGATCATCCATAACTCGTCTAATCGTTTGTCTATGCTCTTCTGATGATAATGGGCACATCGGCAGCCTGAAGATCTCGCTGCACCAGCCCATCGATGCCAATGCAGTCTTGATTGGGATAGGATTAGTCTCCAAGAAACATGCTTTGAACAACGGAATCAATACATCTTCCATTCTTCGTGCAGCCGCTATATCACCCGCAAGGGCCGTATGGATCATCTCTACCATTCTGCCTGGGATCAGATTTGATACAACCGAGATCACTCCATCACCACCGGCTTCAATAAGATCAATAGCCATATTGTCATTTCCAGAAAGCACAGAAAAATCATCACTTTTATTTGCAATAACGGCCCGTACCTGATCCATATCACCAGATGCTTCTTTCACGGCAACAATATTCTTACAGTCATTCATCAGTTTGACCAAAGTATCTGTTTCAACATTCACTCCGGTCCTTCCCTCAATATTATAGACGATACAGGGAATATTCACTGAATTGGCAATTGTCTTGAAATGGAGATACAATCCCTTTTGTGTTGGTTTATTGTAGTATGGGTTTACCAGCAATACTGCATCCACCCCGAACACTTCTGCATGCTGAGAGAGCTGCACCGCTTCTAATGTCGCATTACTCCCCGTTCCGGCGATCACCGGTACTCTGCCTTTTGCATAATTTACTGTCAATTTGATAACACGATCATGCTCATCGGGCGAAAGCGTTGGGCTCTCGCCCGTGGTCCCGCAAGGGACTAGCCCATCGACCCCCTGTTCTATCTGAAAATCGATCAATCTATTGAGTGCCGACTGATCAACATATCCCTCTTCCGTAAATGGAGTTATCAATGCGGTATAGATCCCTCGAAACAACTTATTCTTCATATTATTCTCCTCCTAACAGTGCTGCCATCATGTCATCGATCGAATACATCCCTGTCCGATCTGCAATCCATTCAGCTGCCTTCACAGCTCCAACGGCAAACCCCTCTCTATTTCTTGCACGATGTGTGATCTCTAGTGAATCGACCGGGCTGTCAAAGATGACCGTGTGAGTCCCCGGTATCGCCCCGCCTCGTGTTGATGATACATGCAGCTCAGCTTCTTCGATGGGTCTCGATAATGAATCTGTCACTACACGCTTCTTTCTATCAAGCTCCTCCAATAGAACGGATCCTATCATAGCAGCTGTACCAGAAGGACTATCGGCCTTAAAACGGTGATGGTATTCATGCACCATGCAATCATACTCGGAAAATTGATTCATCATCTTTGCAGCAGATCTCACCAATGAGAACAGGATATTCACTCCAAGCGAGAAATTCCCCGACCAGATAAGACCAATCGATGATTTTTGTATGATATCATGCACCATGTCCATCTGTTCATACCATCCTGTAGTACCCATGACCACAGATACTCCGCATTCAGCACATTTTCTTATAGTATCAACCGCAGCTGACGGGATAGAAAAATCAATCACTACTTGAGCCCCATGAAGAGCCTGCGGTGATACCTCCCTAGCAGTTACTGCTTCATCTTCTGATACAGGGTCAATGACCGCAACGACGGTATGACCGGCCTGTTGAGCCATTGATTCAATCAACTTTCCCATTCTTCCATAGCCGTTTATAGCCAAATCCATAATCTATTCCTCTCCTAGTGTTTTGCTCAGTATATCCTTAAAATAACTTTTCGTCCACATGGTAACAGTTTGTATTAATAATAACCAAAACAATCATCTCAATGATGCTATACAAATGCTATTTCTCTATCCTGACATCCTCAAACACTAGTGCTATACTGTCGCAAAGAACGTATCATACAGGTAAAGTACTATTAATTCATTCCTGTATGGCATAATACAAAACCACACAAGAGGTTCATATATGAAAGACTCATGGGACGAACTTGAGCAGTATCGAGGAACTTGGATAGCTGGAGAGTGGCCGACTATATCAGAGAGGTTCCATTTATCTGCTCATCTTTACCCAAATTCAAGCTGTTTCACGACGTTCTACCCAAAAGAATTATCGTTGACCTATACAGAAGTTGAAGAATTTGTGAATAAGACTGCAGACTATCTTATCCAATCCGGTATAGAACCTGGTGACAAAGTCATCCTGACGGGAAAGAACTCTCCTTATTGGGGTATAGCCTATCTGGCTATACTGGATGCCGGTGCTGTTATCGTGCCATTAGATTACCAATTAGACAACACCACAATAGAGCGGCTCATACAGGCCAGTAGTGCAAAAGCCCTCTTTGTTGATAAAGAAAAGTATCAGGACTTAGCAATACAGGGACCGACAAAGATAGGGATTCGTATATCGCTATCTCCTGATTGTGACAACTTCATCATGGATCTCACAGCAAGACACCGAAAGAAGCCGAAGAAAGATGAAAACGATCTGGCTGCCATTCTTTTTACATCGGGAACGACCGGAAATGAGAAAGGTGTTATGCTGACCCATAAGAATTTCATCTCGGACGCCTATCAGGCCGGCCATCCTATGTTCCTGGACGTATCACACGATGATATCTGGTATGCACTACTTCCCTTACACCATAGCTACTGCATGACGGCTGTTTTTCTTGTCGGTATCATGTTCGGTAGTGAGATCGTCTTTGCTTCACGCCGTGCCGTACCCCAGATCATGAAGGATCTGCGTATGGGTCATATAACCGTCCTCATGGGGATTCCGCTTCTTTTTAACAAAGTTCTCCAAGGCATGATGAAGCAAATACGTGCGAAAGGGGTTATTATCAACTTCGTTGTTGGATTTATGATGAGGGTCAGCGGTCTTATCAAGAAGATCACGAAGAGGAACTATGGGAAAAAGATATTTGCTGCTCTTCTGCTGAAGGCAAACTTAGAGAATTTACGAATCCTTATTTGCGGCGGAGGACCATTGGCCCCAGAGACCTTCAGACGATACAATCAGTTAGGGCTTGATTTCGTACAGGGATATGGACTTACTGAGACATCCCCCATGCTGACACTCAACCCCAGCAGCCATTTCAAAGTGCATTCGGTTGGTAAAGTATTCCCCCTCGTCGATATGAAGATTATTGATCCGGACGATAACGGTATTGGTGAGATTACAGTGAAAGGCCCTAATATAACAACTGGCTACTATAACAACCAGGAAGCTACCGATGAACTCTTTACCGAAGACGGGTACTTGCGTACTGGAGACCTGGGGTATCTTGATGATGAGAATTATCTCTATCTTACCGGTCGAAAGAAATCACTCATCGTCACAGAAGGCGGCAAGAATATCTTCCCCGAGGAGATCGAAGATCACTTTCAACTTAATCAGCAGATTGAACAGATTCTTGTTCGGGGATACATTGTGAACAAAGAGACGCAAGCTGAAGGTATTGAGGCTGTCATCTTCCCAAATATAGAATACTTCACCAGTGAGGGTGTCTACAATCGTCAGATGATTGTAGAGGAGCTAAAAGACCTTATCCTCGAACATAACAAGGATTTTCTCTTCTACAAACGCATCCAGCGTCTGCGAGTTCTAGACAAGCAGATGGAAAAGACCACAACACAGAAGATCAAGCGCTTAAAAGTTGATGCTATGATTAAGGCGAGTGATCCTGGCATATTAAAGAAAATCTAACAGGGGACCTTACCCAAGAGTCGCTTTGATGTAGGTGAAGAGATCAAGAAGATCAGTATATCGTAATATCGCATGGTCGTCTAAAGAGGTCTTCCCCCTGTTCACAATAATCAGTCTCCCACCGTTTTGCAGCGTATATAACGGTAGAGAAGCAGCCGGTTGGACTAAAAGGGTAGAACCAAGTATCACCATATAGTCACTTCTACTACTCTCTTCGACAGCTTCAGCAATTGCCTGCTGAGGAAGAGCCTCCCCAAAGAATGTTATATCAGGTTTCATGATCCCCCCGCACTTTTCACACGTTGGGACTTTTCCATTCATCACCACTGGTACGATATCGCTGAAGGACACTTCATGACCACAAGATATACAATGATGCAGGAGTGGGGATCCATGAATTTCGATCACGTGTTTCGACCCGGCTTTCTGGTGCAGTAGATCAATATTCTGGGTTATCACACTCTTTACATATCCCCTACGCTCAAGTTCTGCCACTACCTCATGAACAATAGAAGGAATAATCGTATCAGCGCTGTAGATAAGATCACGAGTATGGGTGTAATAGAATGACGGGTCTTCATAGAAGTACGCAAGATCAAATATCTTATCGGCATCAAATGACCGGTACAGTCCGTGCTCACCACGAAAGTCAGGCAGCCCGGAAAGAGTCGAGACACCTGCACCGGTAAAGACTGTCAGATGTTCAGCATGATAGATACTCTGCATCAATTCGTCATAGGTATTCATACTTATAGTATATACCGAGTAAATGTCTCGTCAACATTGAGTATAAGAGAATATGCCACACAAAAATAACTTACAATGAGATTCAGATTCCTTGACTTATCACGGTCTTGAGGTATATAGTCCAATCAGATAATTTTACGCTAGAAGGAGGCCATCTTATGGCTTACAAAATTACAGATGCATGTGTTGCATGCGGTACTTGTCTTCCGGAATGTCCTGTTGGAGCTATCTCTGAAGGTGACATTTATGTGATTGATCCTGCTTTGTGCACCGATTGCGGAACATGTGCAGACGTTTGCCCAGTAGAAGCAATCATCAAAGCATAGATACGGGCCTCATGTTTGGTATAAAGCTGTCTTCTGCTAGAGAGACAGCTTTCTTCATTTGGGAAACACCCAATACCTCATGCAGCAAAAAGAGATAGTGATGGAACAAGAAAAATACATTTTTACCGTTTCTGATATCACGAACATGGTAAAAGAGCTGCTTGAAAGTTTACCAAAGATCACCGTGGAGGGTGAGATATCAAACTTTCACCCTTCAAGTACCGGTCACTGGTACTTCACACTGAAGGATACTCGCTCAGCACTCTCGGCAGTCATGTTCAAGAACAGGCTGTTCCACGTCAATCTCAAGCCTGCTAACGGTCAGCGAGTCAGAGTTACCGGTTCTCTCTCTGTCTATGCACAGAGGGGAACCTATCAGATCATCTGTGACACGATCACTAAAGTCGGTACCGGCGACATCCTTGAGATGCTCGAGAGGCGTAAATTACTTCTTCGTAACGAAGGATTGTTTGATTCCGCACATAAACGACCAATCCCGCGATTACCGAAGCGTGTAGTGGTAATCACATCGCCTACCGGCGCTGCTGTTCGTGACATCCTACAGGTTATACGACGAAGAAACGCCGGCATAGAAGTCACCATACTACCGGCTGCAGTACAAGGTGATCAGGCAGCAGCTTCTCTTACCCGGATGTTGGCCCTTGCTGATAGGCATCACCTTGGAGACGTGATCATTATCGGCCGTGGAGGTGGTTCTGTTGAAGACCTGCTTCCATTCTCTGACGAACAGCTCGTCCGTGCCGTCGCTGCTTCCACCACGCCTGTCATATCGGCAGTAGGACATGAAACAGACTGGTCGTTGACCGATTATGCGGCAGATTTACGGGCACCTACCCCATCTGCCGCTGCAGAACTGGTTACATCTGAAATAGACACGATAGCAGAGCAGATACGATCATCAAAAGAGCTGCTACGCGTACACTTGACTCATACCCTGGAGAATCTACGGGTAAGGATTGATCAGCAAAGTGGAAAGATACTGGAAGATACGCTGCTCCATCGTTTTACTACCCTGCATCTCCAGATAAATGATTACCATGAACAGATAACCAATCAGGCAAAGACCACTTTGAGCAGCCTGCGGCATACCCTGGATCTTACGACACAGGACCTCCATAACTCATCTCCCAGGGCACTGCTTAAACGAGGATATGCTATGATCATCGACAGCTCCACAGGGAAACGTATCACCTCTATAGAGGAGACATCAGCGGGCATGCAGACTAAGACGATCCTTACTGACGGATCATTCACTTCTACAATCACAGGAGTAACATAGATGGAAAGTTTTGAAGAACGATTAGAACGGCTGGAAACCATAAGTAAAGAAATACGAACCCCGGGGATGTCCTTACATGATTCGATAGCGCTCTTTGAAGAGGGAATGAATCTCTCAAAAGAGCTTGATACTGAACTTCAGGCAATCGAACAGAAAGTACAAATACTTGTATCTTCAGAACATCAGGATGATCTGGTCTTTACCTCATACCCGGAAGAAGGACATAAAACCCATGAATAAGATTATTTTTCTCATGCAGTCCGATGATCAGAAGGGTCTGCTAGCTGAGATCACCGGATACTTCTATCAGAAAGGATTCAATATTCTCCACTGCCAGCAGCATACTGATTCTCGTGCTCAGAAGTATTTTATGCGTCTTGAACTTGACTTGAACGACCTTGCGACTTCTCGACAGCAACTCCGTGATGATTTCGCTCTCTTCGCACAGCCGAAGAACCTCACATGGTCATGTGAGTTCTCTGATGCAACACGTAGAGCTGCACTACTCGTCTCAAAGACTTCCCACTGTCTCTATGATCTCATCACCAGGCAGAAAGAGGGCGATATCAAATGCGAGATCCCGCTTATCATCAGCAATCACCCGGATCTTGAGTATGTTGCCGATCAATTCAATATCCCATTCTTCTGCCTTCCCATCAAGAAGACGAACAAACAGGAACAGGAAGATCAGACCCTGAATCTCCTTCGTAAACACCATATTGACCTTGTAGTACTTGCTCGGTATATGCAGATATTGTCTCCCGAGTTTATCAACTCCTACAAAGGACGTATTATCAATATTCATCATGCATTTCTTCCCGCTTTTCAGGGAGCAAACCCCTATTTGAGAGCATATCAACGGGGGGTCAAGATGATTGGCGCAACAGCACACTATGCCACCGAAGACCTCGATCAAGGACAGATCATTGAGCAGGATGTCGTGCGGGTGAATCACGAGCTCACCCCTGAGGGGCTGAAGAAGATCGGCAAGGATGTAGAACGGCTGGTACTCTCCCGTGCCGTTCAGGCTCATCTGGAACAGCGTGTGATAATCTCGGGAAATCGCACAGTCGTCTTCCCCTGCGAACATTGATCCCCATAGAGTGCGTCTGATCATAGTGCATAAAAGATGAGGAGACAGACTTCATACGGCAGTACAACTCATCATACGTCGAACTCCGTTATTTTAGCAGATCCTCAGGATTCAGTTCAAGAAAAGCTTCATGAACGAAGACTCCGTCTTTTCTGATCAACTTGCCGTCAATCCATATCTCCCCGCCGCCATATTCCGGGGTCTGTATGGAAACAAGATCCCAGTGCACTGCACTCTTATTCCCGTTATCACAGTCATCATAGGCATTCCCCGGAGTAAAATGGAAAGAACCCATGATCTTCTCGTCAAAGAGGGTATTATCCATTGCAAACGTGATCAGGGGATTGCATCCAAGAGCAAATTCTCCAATATAACGGGCTCCCCCATCGGTATCAAGTACAGAATTCAATCGTTTCGTATCATTTGCATGAGCTTGTACTATCTTACCATCCTTGAATACGAAGGTGACATCAGTAAAGGTAAAACCTTGATAGGTTGATGGGGTATTATAGGTAATAGTCCCATTGACGCTCTCCTTCACCGGGCAGCTGTAGATCTCACCATCGGGAATATTCGCATGTCCATCGCACTTCACCGCTCCAAGTCCCTTGATCGAAAAGGAAAGATCAGTCCCGGGTCCGGTAATATGGACCGTATCAGCAGAATCCAAGAAGTTCTTTGCTTTATCCATGGCGTGAGACATCGCGGCATAGTCGACATCAGTTGTTACACGATAGAAATAATTCTCGAACTCCCGTGTGGACATACCAGCATTATAGGCCATCATCACAGTCGGATAACGGAGGACTACCCAACGGGTATCAGGTACGCGTATATCCATATGTACTTTCTTACTATACCCAAGCATATGCAGTGCTATCTGCTGCTTATCCAGATCGGCATTCTCCCTACTGTTCATAGGTCCTCTTACGCCGATAAAGGTATCCATTTTCTTCATACGATAGGCATCACAATCAGCCCATACTGCAAGGCTGTCCGTACT
>CAYYPJ010000056.1:5943-12198 GCA_964473495.1 uncultured Spirochaetales bacterium | reverse complement strand
CTTATAAACGATTCGGTCTAGAATGGCATCAGAAATTGTTTAATCATGAAACACTGAGACCCATTTGTTGACTGGAAGCTGTGCAGTAAATAGCACCGACTTCTCAAAGGGATATCTATCATCAATGATTTCAAGCAGATCTCTTGAAGCAGAAACATCGATTCTCTCAAGTCCGAAATCATCAAGTATGAGCAGGTTTGCTTCCTTTAAGTCATCTAGCATTTTCTCATATTTTGCATTGGCAAGTCCTATTGAGATCTGTTTCAATAGCCTTGATACCCGGCAGTACCTCACTCGGTAGCCGCGTACACAAACCTCATATGCAAAGGCACTGGCAAGGAGTGACTTCCCGGTTCCTGTAGGCCCTGTGATGAGTGGATTCAAGTGATTTGCGATTCATGTACAACTGGAATACTGAACGATATTGCCTTTAGTGAATCCTCTATCGATCGTATGATCCACTGCACTTATACATGCTCTGCTATCTCGAATACCAGAGTTCTTCAGCTGTCGCTGCAGTCTGTTTTGTTGTCTTTTCTCCCACTTCCGATCAACGATAAGCTGTAATCTCTCATCAAATGATAATTCGGTAGTCAGACAAAATGTTTTTTGTCTTTCAATCTCATTGAGTATTAGCTCTTAAAAGCACCATCATTCGCTGATTCAGCACCCTCTGTTGCAAGAAGAGCACCGTTTCCTGTTTGCACAAGGAACACCACCAATTGCAGATGAGTACCGCTTCTTGTCTACAAGTCAATGTCAGAAATATTACATTAAAAACCACGAATTCATTCCCATGCCTCAGAATAATGACAATGGAACAGTTCAGTTCTGTTATCAAATTTCGAGGAGGCCAAAATGGCCAGAAAAATCAAGGGTAAGCTCATTCTTGAGCTTAGGTCCCAAGGGATATCAATGAACGAGATATCCCAGACAAGACGAATCTCAAAACATTCAGTGTGTCAAACCTGCAGTGCAGCCAAAGGAAAAAGATTGATCTTCAGTGATGTAAGGGACATGACTGACGATGCATTGTATCATCTCCTGTTTCCGGGAAAACATTGTAGTGAGGAAGTCTTTGAAAAATGGGATATGGAATATATTCACAAGGAACTTGGTAGATTTGGGGGTCAACTTGAAGCTCCTTCACGCCGAGTACGTGGATGAGTGCAGTCGCAAGAAAGCAATCCCTATGGGCTACTCAAAGTTCTGAAGGGATTACAAGAGCTATACCATCCAAGGGAAATTCACCAGCCATATTGAGCACAAATCTGGCGAGAAGATCGAGGTCGTCTGGTCAGAACCTATAGCGGTTATAGGAATAACCGGTCAGATAGGGGAAAAAGGCAAGGGTCAGCAGATCTGCACACCGCTGTCTGTCCCCACCGAATACCTCCAGGAGTCTCAGAGATCTCGAAGAAAGAGATTGGGATCCTCCAGCTAATGGGCGTCGATCTATCGTTAAACAGTTTGAATATCCAGCTGCCTATTATCGTAAGAACGCAGGTTTGTGTGTATTCAAATACAATATTCTCAATCATGGATGATCCTTGATTTCTCGAGTTTGACTAACAATTAGCTATAAATATGTAATTGTTAGACAAACTCTATGCAAAATGCCTGACATATGATAAAATAATTACGAAAGTTAGGTATAAAAGGGATGTGTTATGAGCATACTTAAAGGAGTCCTGGAGGAGGAGTATCAACGTTTGCAGTATACAAAAAGACAATACTCTGATTTGTTATCAAGTCTTCCAAAGGGGTCCTTGTCACAGAAGAAGCGTGGTAATAAAGTATACATTTACAGGGCTTTTCGGATAAAAGATAAAGTGAAGTTTGTATATATAGGAAAAGCTGATTCAGAAGCTGCCGTTGAAGCATATAGACAATTTAAAAAAAGACAGCAGATCCAAAAACAATTGAAAGAGGTCAATAACCAGATTATTGCTTTGCAGAGGAGTTTACGTGTTATTAAATGATTCTTTGGTTCTGGATGTCCTTAGAACTCTTGATAGATCTGGTGCATTGCGCCATCTAGTAATAATAGGGAGTTGGTCTTTACCGATCTACCAGCACTATTTCAATGAATTCAATCAAATACCCATAATGCGTTCTATGGATTTAGACTTCTTACTATCAGACAGGCCTCAAATAAGCCGAAGAATTGATGTAGCTGAAATTCTTGAGGGGATGGGTTTTACACTAACACACAGTGTTCAAGGTGAATTTGAAAAGTTTATGCATCCTGAACTTGAAGTGGAATTCCTTACTCAGGAGTTGGGCCGTGGGAGTCCTGGAGCTAAAAAGATTGATTCAATGAATATTAGTGCTCAACCTCTGAGGTACCAGTCATTTGCATTGGATCATACCATTGAAGTCGAGTACTATGGGATGAAGCTCGTAGTACCTGAACCTACAGTTTATCTGTTATTGAAAGGTATTATTTCAGGGGAACGTCCTCCTTCTCAGAAAGCAAAATCAGAAAAAGATCTACATGTAGTAAAAGAATTTGGTCATTATCTGATTAGTAATCCAAGGCAGAAAGCACTTCTATATTATTTTTATCAGAAAATACCAAAGTCATGGCAAAGAAAGTTCAGTAAAGCCGTTGAAGGCTCATGTCCTGATATCGTGGAAACCTGCAATTCAAAATAGAGATTTTATATCTTGCGAATGAATGCATATGGAGTGGTAAAACGGCCAGCAGGACGATCGAGAATGACTGATCGCTATCTCCTATGATTTGGTATCCGTATTAATGGTATATCATTTTATAACGACGGTTTTCTGTTTATCAGAGAAGAATAAATGAATTCTCAATTTATTGATGCAGGTGAAAGTTTGTTACTTTCCTTCCGTGAAGAATCCTTACGTTTTACAGATGACTTAACCTTTCCGGACGTAAGTGCATTTCGCCATTCCAGCAAGTTCTGATGATTTGACTGATCAAGAGTTGTAATTTCAAGATTCTCAGAGTAGGGGAGAAAGTAGTCTTCAATTAAGAACTGACTATTATAGATGTAGTACTTTGTATAAGTTCGTCCTGTCTCTGCCTGTTTGCTTTTAAGATATTCACTCTTGTCAGGATCCCAAAGATCCAGGAAGTATTCTCGTAAGCTTGATCGGCTTATAGTGACAATTTCATACCGCAGTCATTGTTGGGCCAGACGGTCTACCTGACGCTCTGCTTCTTTGGTACCTACACGAATACCTGTACTCTTCATTTTAATATAGCCAGAGCCGGGGGGCTTGAGATAACCAACGTGATAGGTCTGGATCTCCTTACCGGAACATCTGTCTTTTCCCTTGCGTTTTAGACGGTGATATTCTACCGTCATAATCCTTTCTCCTATTATAAAGATAAGACATACCGACTGATTTGGCGACTGTTTTATTGAATTACCTTTTGGAAGGTGTATATAGAAAGAAAGTCCTTGCTATGCAAGGACTTTAAGTAGAGCGTCCGATCGGAATCGAACCGACATCATCAGCTTGGAAGGCTGAGGTAATAACCATTATACGACGGACGCATGTGGTATATCATTAAAACGACAAACATATATATATAGAAAATATGTATAATCGTCAAGTGGTATGAGAAATTTGATCGATTAAATTTGACTTGCAGTATCACCTGGTATACAATTGATGGTGGTAATACCACCAGAAAGGAGTGCCTATGGGATCCAAACAGGGTCGATCAAAGAGTCTTACTGCGACATTCATTGAATATGTTGAGAAACTCATTATATCCGGGGAGTTGAAAGTCGGAGAACGTTTTCCTCCCGAGCGGGAACTGGCAAAGAGAACTGGTGTATCAAGACCTGTAGTTCATGAATCGATGGTCAAGCTTGAATCAAAAGGACTCGTCAAGATAGTTCCTAGACATGGCATCTATGTGAATGACTATAGGACCTCCGGGTCGTTAGAATTGCTATTTACCCTGATGAACTATGAAGAGAAGGCCTTGGAACCCCATATACTTGAGAGTGTCCTTGATATGAGAGTCCTCTTTGAGTGTGAAACAGCCTCTTTAGCTGCTCTTCATGCAACTTTGGATGATCTCTCAAAGATCGAAAAGATCTTACTGCGAGAGGGACATGCTATGGAATACTCTTCTGTGGAGATAGCAAGCCTGGATTATGAGTTTCACTTAGGATTGGCACTCGCATCTGGTAATGTCATCTATCCTTTTATCATGAACTCATTTCGTAGATTCTATCAGATGATCTTAGAGCGATTCTATGAAAACAAGATTCATGTAGGAGAGCTTTTTTCCTACCACCGTCGGATAGTAGATGCGATCATGGCACAGGATTCCGCTCATGCATCAATGTGTATGAGAGATCTTCTCGCATTAAGTAGAGAATATCTGAGGAAAGGGTATATTCAATGAGACAACCTATCAATTCGTTAAAAAGATGGCTGGGACGTGTCACGAATCATACAGTCACCTGTGGTCTGACGGCTGATTCAGTACGGCTTGAAGGAGATGTCTCATCGCTTGATACTTGGCTTACAGTAGGATTCAAGGCCGCAGAACACTTCAGCCATAAGGTGGTCAATGATGTGACTGTCGGCGGAGAAAGCGTATCTGCCGAGGAGGCGGATAGCTCCTCCGGCAGACCGCTCCCTAAGAGATCATATGATGTCGTGGTGATTGGCGGCGGTATCATCGGATGTTCTATAGTTCGGGAATTAACAAAATATGATATACGTGTTTGTCTGCTGGAAAAAGAATCGGATGTCGCATCTCATGCAACAAGTAGGAATGACGGGATGATTCATCCAGGGTTCGCGCCCCCTCCGGGAACGCTGAAAGCAAAGATGAACGTTGAAGGCAACAGAGCCTATACCGATATATGTAAGGAACTTGATGTCCCGTTTGCCCGAAGAGGATCACTTGTACTCTTGAACAGTCTCTCCTATAAGTTACTTCTCCCCCTGGTATTGCATCGTGCAAAGGCAAATAGCGTAGGCGGGGACGTACGATATCTCAGTAAGAAGGAAGTATCTGACTTAGAACCCAACATAACCAAGGATCAGCATGGGGCAATCATGTTCCCGACAACAGGTCAGCTTTCACCCTACGGATTGACTATTGCCTATGCTGAACATGCGGCACAACAAGGTGCAGAGTTCTTCTTTGATACCTGTGTGACAGGATTTGAGAAGGATCACACCCATCTTACGCGGGTAGTGACCAATCGAGGAGAGATCAGAACTCGCTTGGTGATCAATGCCGCAGGCTGTTGGACCGATACCATAGCAGCACTTGCCGATGATCAGTACTATTCCCTGCATTTCAGGAAAGGGGTCGAATGTATTCTGGATACTGTTATGGGATCATCACAGACGATGATTGTCGCGAAACCTGACCTCCTTTCAGGTAGATCATCACACTCGAAAGGCGGCGGTATCGTTCCCTGTATAGAGGGGAATATCTTGATAGGTCCCACTGCTGAAGAGGTCTTCTCACGAGACAGCTATGATACTGATATATCCCACTTCTCTAAACTTGAAGAGATCATGTCCCTCAATACCAAGTTGAGTAAGCATGATATCATCACCTATTTTGCCGGTATCAGAGCATGTTCCTGGCATGAGGATTTTATCATTGAGCGTTCACCTAAGATCGACAACCTGATCCATGTTGCAGGTATCCAGTCTCCCGGGCTGGCATCTGCACCAGCAATCAGTAGATATGTAGAGAAATTGGTGATAGAAGCTATTGGACCTTTGAAGAGAAAGAGCTCCTATAACCCAAAAAGAAATGCTCCGATATCAATAAAGACACTGGGAGAGAAAGAAAAGAGAAAGCTGTTAGCAGAACGTCCTGATTATGGCAATATCATCTGCCGGTGTGAGCAGATCTCAGAAGGAGAGGTTCGTGATGCACTGAGGGGACCATTGGCACCTACTACGCTGGATGGAGTAAAGAGAAGAACACGATGCGGGACAGGTAGATGTCAAGGAGCATTCTGTACACCGAGAGTCCTCAAAATACTTTCAGAAGAGTATGGGATTCCAATAGAACATGTCCAGAAGAGCGGACATGGATCACCAATCGTCATGGGAAGAACAAAAGGAGATGGTGATGAATAGCAGTGCTGAAAAGAGTATCTGGGATGTTCTGGTAATTGGAGCTGGGCCTGCCGGGATGGCTGCAGCTGCTGAAGCATCGAAGAGAGGAGTATCTGTCTTGATGATCGAACGGGAAGAGTCATCAGGAGGGATCTTGAATCAGTGCAT
>CAYYPJ010000056.1:0-5933 GCA_964473495.1 uncultured Spirochaetales bacterium | reverse complement strand
CCTGAGTATGCTGAACGGGAACATGAGGCTTTGTCTTCTTTTCCAGTTACAGAGTGGTATCATACGACAATAATTGAGATTGAGAAATGTGATGGACTTTTTATGATCAAAGCTGTATCAGCTGAACTCGGGATAGTGGAAGTTACGACAAAGAGCATTGTACTGGCGACAGGATGCAGAGAACGTACGGTGAAACAGATATTTATCCAGGGCGACAGACCGGCAGGAGTCTACACAGCAGGGCTGGCACAGTATCTTATCAATCGGATGGGGTATCTTCCTGGAAAACGATGTGTCATTCTTGGTTCCGGTGATATTGGACTGATCATGGCACGGAGACTCACTTTAGAGGGAGCTTCGGTACCGGCAGTCTATGAGATCCAGTCAGAACCATCAGGATTGACTAGAAACATCGTTCAGTGTCTAGAAGACTTTGGTATACCCCTCTATGTGAAGAAGACAGTCACGAAGCTTTACGGTAAAAGACGCTTGGAGGCAGTGACAGTCATGGACGTTGATGACAAGAAGAACCCTATTGCCGGGACTGAAGAACGTATCCCCTGTGACTGTCTCATTGTCTCAGTCGGGTTGATACCCGAACATGATATGGTCGCAGAGTTGGGTATGACTTTTGATCCGGTCACACAGGGACCGATAGTCGACCAGAACTACATGTGCTCAGTACCAGGGATCTTCTGCTGCGGGAATGCCCTGCATGTGAATGACCTCGTCGATTATGTCTCAGAGAGTGGGGAAATCGCCGGCAGTGCAGCGGCCCGATACCCGTTAGCGGCACGCAGCAGTGAAGAGATATCTATTACCCATGATGATACAATTCGTTCGGTTGTCCCCCATACTATAGGTTTTCAGGGATCTGAAAGTATAGAACTGCCGCTATACATCAGGAGTAGTAGAAGCTTTCAAAACGTATGGCTAGCGGTGATGTGCGGCAGCCATGTGGTGATCAAAAAGAGACAGCTGGTTGTGCGGCCTCCTGAGATGATGAAAGTAGCGATCACGGTGGATCATACCCTGCTTTCACTGAAAAAGCCTCTTATCGTATCAATACAAGAAGAAACCCCATGAAGAGACACGAACTCACCTGCACCAACTGCCCTAGAGGATGTACGCTGGAAGTCATCATCGAGGATGGAAAGATCATATCACTTTCCGGTAAT
The DNA here is from genome assembly GCA_964473495.1 of uncultured Spirochaetales bacterium. Classification (GTDB taxonomy): domain Bacteria; phylum Spirochaetota; class Spirochaetia; order CAKZLE01; family CAKZLE01; genus JAIPFY01. The sequence goes on along the minus strand of CAYYPJ010000056.1, from coordinate 4,755 downwards.
CGCTGTGAGAAGGGAGAGGAATTTGCAATATCTGAGATCACTGCACCGAAAAGATCGATAACGTCAACGGTTAAGACTACATCTGTTCACTTTCCAAGAGCAGCAGTACGAACGACGGAAAAGATCCCGGTAGAACAACTTTTCATCGTAATGGAAAAAATCAATCACTATGTACTCGATCATGATTGTCGTTGTGGAGAGATACTGATCCCTCACATATACGGGGAAGTTGATCTTATTGTGACACAGACATGGCAGAGGGAAAAGAGAGGTCTCTCATGAGAAAGAATGAATATGTGCTTGCGATCGACTGCGGGACACAATCCCTTCGTACGATGATCTTTGATACAAAAGGGAGTTTGGCAGCTATGGAGAAGATCCCCTATGAACCCTATAGCGAGATCGAACCGGGCAGGGCCGAACAGGATCCTGAAATCTATTGGCAATCGTTGTGTACTGCATTGACGCGACTGAAAGAACATGCTGGATCGAGTTATGCGAAGATCGAAGGAATCGGGGTCACCTCCCAGCGAGACAGTATGATCTGTCTTGATGAGAAAGGTGATCCTCTAAGACCTGCCATCCTCTGGCTGGATCAGCGGAAGGCCGATATATGCTATAAACCGGGATTCCCCATGAAACAGATATTCTTCCTCATCGGGATGGGGAATACAATCAGGAAGATGCAGCGCGACGGGAAATGCAATTGGATCAGACAGCATGAACCGCATGTTTGGGAAAGAACCTATAAGTATGTTCAGTTGTCAGGATTCTTACATCAAAGGATCACTGGAGAATGGAAAGACTCGATAGCTTCGCAAATAGGACATATTCCCTTTGACTATAAAAAACAACGGTGGGCGTCAGAGAATGCTTTGACGGCAAAGCTCTACCCTGTCGAACAGGAGAAACTGGTAGAACTTGTTCCTCCCGGATCAGAGATAGGAAAGATAACTGATGAGTTCGCTCATATCTCTGGACTGAGAAGGGGGATCCCCGTTATTGCCTGCGGTTCGGACAAGGGATGTGAGACGCTTGGTATGGGTGTGGTCGATGAAGAAGCCGGTTCGTTGAGTTTCGGGACCACTGCCACGATTCAGACTACGGTAAGTACCTATATGGAGCCACTGAAGTTCTTACCGTCATATCCTGCACCGATCCCGGGTAGGTACAATCCGGAAGTCGAGATCTTTCGCGGATTCTGGATGATCAAATGGTTCAAGGAACAATTTGGCTATAAGGAGATCCAAGAGGCCAAGGGGACAGATAAGAGTCCAGAAGAACTCTTGGACACGATGTTGGGACAGACATCACCAGGAGCTTCGGGACTGCTCGTACAACCCTATTGGTCTCCCGGACTGAAGAATCCCTATGCAAAAGGAGCGATGATCGGGTTTGGTTCTGCCCATACACGTGCCCATATATATCGTTCCATGATTGAAGGACTCTGTTATGCCTTACTTGATGGAAGACAGAGGATAGAGCATGTGACAGGGAAGAAGATGAGACGTATTGCTGTATCAGGCGGTGCAAGCAGCAGTGACAGTATCTGTCGTATTGCAGCTGATATATTTGGTCTTCCCATATTGAGGGGGAAGACTATAGAGACATCTGGATTGGGAGCTGCATGTATTATCCAATATGGTATTGGTTCCTTTGAATCTATACAATCTGCAGTACAATCCATGGTCTCTTATCATGATACCTTTAAGCCGACAGCAGAACATCATGAGATGTATATGAAGCTATTTGGTGTCTATCAGAAGATATATCCGTCCCTGCAGAGACTCTACAGGGAGATAGGGACAATCACACAATACCCTGAACTATATTAGGAGATGATCATGAGCAAGAGAAATAAATTCAAACCTGAGTGGAGAGAGACTCCCTCAAAACCAGGATCGTACCGATCCATATTCAAATGGGGCGATGATGCCACCTTCAAGCATCCCAACAGCGGACTCTACAGAGTGATGAAGGAGGAGTTCGGGTTGAGTGATGCGGATTTCACTTCATGCAAGACCACCGGAGATGAGAAAGTTCTACTTTCAGAGAACCAGAAGACTGGAATTGACACAAAACATCTAGACTTCTTTCGAAAGGTGCTGGGAGAAGAGAATGTATCTACATCGGACTATGATAGAGTGTTCTACTCCTATGGGAAGACTGTTGAGGAGGCAAAAGAGCTTCGTGAACAAAAACAGCATGCACTTGTCGATGTAGTCCTTCATCCTCGTTCTACCGAAGATGTGGCAGCGATCATCTCCTACTGTGACGAGCATCGTATACCTGTCATACCGTTCGGCTGGGGATCAAGTGTGAACCTCGGAGTGAGTGCTCCCAAAGGCGGGATATCATTGGTCCTGAAGACCCATATGAACAAGATCCTGCAAGTCAATGAGATGAACAAGACAGCAACGGTGCAGGCTGGTATTTCCGGACCTGCATATGAGAGTGCACTCAATCATGCAAAGGAACTCTATGGAACAAAGAAGAATTTCACTAATGGGCACTTTCCGCAGTCCTTTGAGTATTCTACCATAGGAGGATGGATCGTAACCTGCGGAGCCGGACAGGAGTCAACCTATTTTGGGGATGCTATAGACTTGGTTGTATCGCAAAAATGGGTAACACCGCGGGGTATTATTACTACCGAACACTTCATTGCCAGTGCGACCGGGCCAAAGATCAATGATATCATGAAGGGGAATGAGGGAACATATGGGATCTTGGTCGAAGCGACAATGAAGATATTCTATTATATGCCTCATCAGAAGTATCCTCTAGCATACATCTTTTCTTCATGGGAGAAGGGGAAAGAAGCTGTGAGGGAGATATCACAGGGTGAGTTTGGTCTTCCGGGAGTACTTCGCCTGTCTGATCCTGAAGAGACAAGTATAGGACTCAAGCTCTACAATGTAGAGGGAACGATCCTTGATACATTGATGAGCTTGTTTGGCTATAAAGAGGGGAAGCGCTGCCTTATGCTGGCTCGAACGAATGGAGAGCGTGGGTTCTCGAAGCAGGTACAGAGAAGGGCGAAGAAGATATGTCGATCTCATGGAGGTATGACACTTACCGGTTATCCTGTGAAGAAATGGGAAGAGGGCCGATATCTTGATCCGTATCTGCGTGAAGATCTTGAAGATTACGGCATCACCATCGATACCTTGGAGACGAGTGTGAATTGGGATGATCTGGAACATATCTATAGAGAAGTACGAAAAGTAGTCAAAGAACGAAACCATACGATCTGCATGACCCATGCTTCTCATTTCTATCCGCAGGGGACTAATCTCTATTTCATCTTTTGTGCGCCTTTCTCTTCTCGGGAATCGTATATAGATTTTCAACGAAGCGTGATCGATGCGATCTATTCAGCTGGTGGGTCATTGAGTCATCATCACGGAGTTGGTAAGATGATTGGTCCCTGGATGGCCTCGTATCATGGGAAAGAGCGTATGAGAGTGATAAAGCTCTTACGTGATCATTTTGATCCACATCATATAATGAACCCCGGTGGGCAGATGGGGCTTGAATAAAGATCTATCTTTACGGATACTATGGACCGTTAGTGATAAACGACCTGACGAATCATAGAAGTGATAGGAAGTAACAATGGGTAAACGAGGAGAAGTCTTTTCCACAAAACTGTCAAATGATAAACGAACCTACTTTTTCAATGTGAAAGAGAACCGATTCGGGGATCTGTTCATCAATGTCGTGGAGAGTAAGAAGAACCCGATAGATGGATTTGACCGACAGTCTGTGATCATCTTTGAAGAGGATCTGAATGACTTCGTAAAAGAGTTTCAGAAAGCTGTGGACTATGTCAAGAAAAGATCCTAAAGGATTTTCTATGGATTGGGGAGAGCCCATGGATGACACACAGTTCTTTGTGAAGTCTTGTGGGGTATCCCTTATGTCTCGCAAACTCCCATAGAGGATACTGTATCGCGATCTTACGCATCCAGCGGTCACGTGCCTCTTTTGCGATGATCGACGCGGCCATGACTTCAGGGACGGCTCCGTCCCCTTTGATGATAGCAAACATATCATTGTCTATGGGGGGGAATGTGTTACCGTCAATGAGGACTAGTTGAATCTGCTCGATGCTGAAGGTGGTGCACATCTGTTCATAGGCACGCCGCATAGCAAGAAGAGATGCCTGCAGAATATTGATCTTATCGATCATCTTGGGTGACACCCATCCGATACCCCACGCGATAGCCTCTTCTTTGATCATCGGTTCCAATACTGCTCTTCTCTTAGATGAGAGACGTTTTGAATCACGAAGCTGATCTACGGGGAAATCTTCATTCAGGATGACAGCTGCTGCTGTGACCGGACCTGCTATCGGTCCTCTGCCTACTTCATCTATCCCGCATATATATCCCATAGCCCAAGCCTATCGTAAATAGCAGTGACTGTCTATTGCGCTGTTCGTGGAACAGGACAAACGCATCAAACAGCTGTTGACAGTTTAGAGATGGTATGAATCTGAAGATGACCTGTCAGCTCCGAGCTGAGGGCATAGCAAGACACCCGGGTCGGAAAGCTCCAGAATGGCGCCCAGGTGTCAGTGATCCGATGCAGGATGTCAAAAATCCAAGGTGCCGTTCATTCCTTTTTCAACGAACCCTTGATGGCACTTCTTATGGTCTTGTTGTCGCACATGCACAGCATTCTCTCCAGGACATCCACGTTGGTTGGAAGAGATTGATAAACTGGAGTCTCAGATTTGTCTGGTTGCAG
>CAYYPJ010000055.1:0-12279 GCA_964473495.1 uncultured Spirochaetales bacterium | reverse complement strand
TCTCTATCTCGACCGAGGGAATCCCCTCTTTATCGAAAGAAGTACCACCTTGAGCAGAGAATGCAGCTTTTGCAGCATCCAAGGCCTTATCAGCCTCTTGCTTCCCATGAATGATCTTTGTCTGTTCATATGCCAAGATCTCTTTTGCCCTGTTGATCTCAGCATCCTGCAACTTAGCAAGTTCATCAATCTCTTCAAGAGGGAGAAAAGTGAACATTCTCAGGAACTTGATCACATCAGCATCAGCAACATTTCTCCAGTACTGAAAGAATTCATAGGGACTGAACATCTCAGGATCTAAGAATACTGCACCATGCTCAGTCTTTCCCATCTTCTTCCCGTCACTTCTTGTGACTAGGGGAAAAGTCAGTCCATAACACTCTTTATGCTCTACTCGTCTGACCAACTCCACACCGGCAACGATATTACCCCACTGATCATCACCACCCATCTGCAGACGACAATTCTCGTTACGGAAGAGTGTCAAGAAATCAAAGGACTGCAGCAGCTGATAATTGAACTCGATGAATGAGAGACCTCGTTCAAGGCGCTGCTTATAGGATTCAAAGGTCAACATGCGGTTGACAGAAAAGTGTTTTCCGATATCACGGAGGAATTCAAGGTAGTTGAGCCCGCCAAGCCAATCATAGTTGTTGAGCATGACTGCCTTCCCTTTATCTCTGGCAGGATCAAAGTCAACAACATGACTAAGCTGTTTTTGAATAGATTGTGCATTCTCTTTGATTTGTTCAATCGAGAGCATCTTACGCATCTCAGACTTTCCAGAAGGATCCCCGATCATTGAGGTTCCCCCACCCACCAATGCGATAGGGTTGTGCCCTGCCTCCTGCATGTGGTGCATGGCAAAGAAAGGTACCATGTGACCGACATGAAGGCTCTTTCCGGTAGGATCCACTCCTACATAGAACTTCACCGGTCCTGTTTCCATCACTGCATCAAGAGCATCAAGATCAGTACACTGTTTGATGAATCCTCTATCTTTTAAGACTTGTAGTGCTTCATTCATAGCAGATAACTCCTGTCCAACTGCAATCACACACGCTTGTATGTTTTAATCTCTGATCGAATACGTCCTGCCAATTCAGCGATCGGCACCCGAATCTGCTCCATAGAATCTCTGAACCGTAAAGTGACGGTCTTGTCATCCTTACTCTGGTAATCAGCCGTGATACAAAACGGTGTACCGACCTCATCCATACGTCGATACCTTCGACCGATCGCACCGGATTGATCATAGAAGGTCGTGAAATCATCACGTAATCCCTTCTCGATCTCCTTGGCAAGCTCAGCAATACCATCCTTCTTCACTAGCGGAAATACAGCGACAGTGATCGGTGCTATTTCCGGATGGAAATGCATGATCATCCGAGTTTCACCATTATCAAGGACCTCTTCATCATATGCATCCGAAAGAGCCATAAGGACTGAACGTGTCAGGCCAGCTGATGTCTCAATGACATAGGGCAGATAGCGGGAGTTATCAGAAGGATCAAGATATCTCATATCCTTTCCTGAAAACTTCTGGTGTCTGCCAAGGTCAAAGTCAGTTCTTGAATGGATCCCCTCCAATTCCTGCCATCCCATGGGAAACTCGAATTCAATGTCGAACGCTTCTTTGGCATAGTGAGCAAGTTCCTTCTCTTCATGTTTATGGAACCGCAGTTTATCTTTTCTGATACCAAGCTTATCGTAGTATGCGATACGAGCATTCTTCCAGTAGTTGAACCACTCTTCGTCATCCCCAGGACGTACAAAGAACTGCATCTCCATCTGTTCGAACTCACAGGTTCGGAAGATGAAGTTCTTGGTAGTGATCTCATTTCTAAAAGCTTTTCCTACCTGTGCTATACCAAAAGGAATCTTGACTCTGCTCGTCTGCAGCACATTCTTGAAATTCACAAAAATACCCTGAGCGGTCTCAGGTCTCAGATAGATAACATCTGCATCATCTTTGACTGATCCCATATGAGTCGAAAACATAAGATTGAAATCTCTCGGTTCTGTGAATGTTCCTTTGCTTCCGCATACAGGACATGCTGCTTCAAGATCGATGTTATCAGCTCTAAAGCGACTCTTGCACTGCTTACAATCCACCATAGGGTCAGTAAAGTTTTCCATGTGACCAGATGCTTCCCAGACTTTCGGGTGCATCATGATCGCAGCATCAAGACCTACGATATTATCATGCAGCTGGGTCATCTCTTTCCACCAGAGATCGCGTATCCGGTTCTTCAGTTCCACACCCAATGGACCATAGTCCCAGGCCCCTGAGAGACCACCATAGATCTCACTTGATTTATATACAAAACCTCTTCTCTTACAGAGAGAGACTAACTTTTCCATTGTCACTGTTGCCATACTATGCTACCTCTTGTGTGATCTGTATAATTGCCCGATCCAACCGATCAAGGGTCTTCTCTCTACCGAGAAGTCTGAATGACGCAAATAGCGGCGGTGATATCGAACTACCGGAAACCACTATCCGCAGAGGCATCATCAAAGCACCAAGTTTCACGTCCAGATTCTTAGCAGCTGCACGATACTCGATTTCCAACTCCTCATCATCTTTATCTTCCATACCGGCAACTAGTTCTCTGCCGGTTCTCAGGATTTCTAAGGTCTTCGCAAGATCCAGCTTCTTAGGAATCAGCTTCTCACTTTCCGGTGTCTTGACATCTTGAAAGAGAAATCTTGTCATTTCGCTGACATCACTGATAAGCTTCAAACGTTCATGGATGATTGGGATCATCCTATCTATGATCACCTGTTCTCCATCAGTTATCGGATCGGATACGACCCCGTCTTTCATCAGATAGGGGATGATCAACCCTTCTATCTCTTCCCTGCTCTTCTTTCGTATATACTGACCGTTGAACCAGGTAAGTTTCTTATAATCAAACACCCCGGGGGCTTTGTTGATCTTCTGTAAAGAGAAAACTTCCTCAAGCTCTTCTTTTGTGAAGAATTCAGTCTTATCATCATAAGACCAGCCAAGTAGACTGATATAGTTCACTATAGCCTCTGGAAGATACCCTGCCTCTCGGAAATCACGAACAGCAGTAGAACCATGTCGTTTAGAGAGCTTCTGTCCATCTTTTCCCATGACCATAGGTAAATGACAATAGATTGGAGGCTCCCACCCGAATGCTTCATAGAGAAGGATATGGAGAGGGCCAGAGGGGATCCACTCTTGTGCCCTCATAATATGGGTTATGTGCATAAAGTGGTCATCTACGACATTCGCCAGGTGATAGGTCGGGAAACCATCCGATTTTAACAGAACAGGATCAGGACTGATGTCCGTGTTCTTTCGGGTGATATCACCGATGAGCGCATCATGAAAGGTCGTCTTACCCTTAAGAGGGATCCGTAATCTGACCACGGGTTTTATCCCCTGTGCCTCATACACTGCACGCTCTTCCGACGTGAGATCCCGACAATGTCGATCATACCCTTGTTTCTTGCTTTTCATCTTCTTCTGCTCTTCCCGCAGGGATGCGAGTCGTTCTGGAGTACAGTAGCAGTAATAGGCTTTCCCCTCATTCACTAACTTCTGAGCATACTCTTTGTAGAGATCGAAACGCTCTGACTGCACATAAGGACCATAATCGCCCCCCCTCTCTGGACCTTCGTCCCAATCGATTCCAAGCCATGCAAGCGTATCATACAGATCCTGCAGCGCCTCTACGTTGAATCGTTCCCGATCGGTATCTTCTATACGAAGGATAAAGGTACCTTTGTTTGCTCTGGCAAAGAAATAGTTGAAGAGAGCTGTTCTTATACCACCAATATGCTGCAGACCGGTGGGAGAAGGAGCATAACGCACACGAACACTCATATCAAATCCTTTATAGCATATTTCATGTGAGAAACACATGATCATATATGTATATGTCTTTATCTATATGGTTATACGTTATACCTAAAATCCCATTCTTTTACAACAAGAGATTCCCCTGAAGCCGCTGGTTAACAGCTTTTTGTTACTTTAGACCATTTTTTGGGGTTTCACAGAAGTTATAAACTGTGACCGCTATCTGAATGTATCGTATATTCTGTCACCAGCTATCTGTATGACCTCTTGGGATGTGGTATTCCCCGGAAGGGATGCATGATGGACAAACTATAGCGGATCATCTTCTTTTCCAAGGACTGCTCTCTCTTCACAAAGATAATCCGTCATTTAATCTCTATTGATCATATACTCTCTCTACCCTGCATACTGATCGGTGAGCGTAAACATACTGTTGAACTACATCAACGAAGTAGTGATGAAAGCGATCATCATCCGTGAGTTCCGGATGAAAGGCCGTAACGATCCTATTCCCCTGCCTGCAGGCAACTGCTTTTCCTCTGCAGGTTGCCAGGACTTCTACGTGTTCCCCTGTTCGTATAATTTCCGGTGCCCGTATAAAGACCCCCTGCAGAGCTGAGCCGGGAATACCGGTTATCTGCAGCGGTTCAACAAAACTTTCCAGTTGGCTCCCATACGCATTACGTATCACAGTGATATCGATGCAGGGAATCCTCTGAAAGCTGGACGGTACTAACTCTTGTGCCATCAGGATAAGACCTGCACAGGTCCCCCATACCGGCATTCCCTTCTGAACACGTTCCTGCAGGGGGACAGTCATGCCGGAGGCAACGAGTAACCGCATGAGGGCAGTACTCTCACCCCCCGGAAGGATGATCCCGTCGAGAGCAGCCAGATCACTAAGCTGCCGTACCGCGATCACTCTCACCGATGGTGAATCTATCTTAGAGAGCATGACCATGTGTTCAGCTACTCCCCCCTGCAGAGAAAGGACCCCTATAGTGAGGATTTCTCTACCATCCCCGCTGTGCATATCTTTGTTCCGCCGGTATCGCTGATATCTCTGTGCCGCGCATAGCCTCTCCCAATCCTGCAGAGACCTCTGCGATCATTTTCGGATTCTGGTAATTTGCCACTGCCAGCACTATCGCTTTGGCACGTTCTGCCGGGTTCTCAGAAGTGAAGATACCAGATCCCACAAAGACTCCGTCACTACCGAGACGCATCATGAGTGCAGCATCTGCAGGTGTGGCGATCCCACCTGCGGCAAAGTTCACGACGGAGAGTTTCCCCTGTTCTGCTGTCTGCACGACTAACGCATAGGGTGCCTGCAGCTCTTTTGCTGCACTCATGAGTTCTTCATGATCCATTGCATGCAGCTGTGCTATCTGCTGATGTATTTTACGTTGATGACGTACGGCTTCCACAACATTCCCGGTACCGGCTTCTCCCTTGGTACGAATCATAGCAGCACCTTCTCCCACTCTTCGCAGTGCCTCGCCAAGATCTCTTGCCCCGCAGACAAAGGGAATCCTATAGGCATGCTTATCTATATGGTACTGATCATCCGCTGGAGTGAGTACCTCACTCTCATCGATATAATCGATCCCAAGGCTCTGCAGAATGTCAGCTTCGATGATATGACCTATACGTACCTTTGCCATGACGGGAATCGTCACCGCATCCTTGATCTCAAGGATCATAGCAGGATCAGACATTCTCGCGACCCCGCCTGTCTTTCGTATCTCAGACGGAACACGTTCAAGTGCCATGACAGCTACGGCTCCTGCCTCTTCCGCAATCCTTGCCTGTTCTACATTCACTACGTCCATAATGACCCCGCCTTTCAGCATACGTGCAAGATCCTTATTAAGTTCTTGTTGTCCATTCATAGCATCTACCCCTTGTATTTTCTTAATTGTATCGGTACAATATAATTGTACCATCTATTCATATAGGTACTTTATGTATCTATTCTCTATTTGTCAATACAATTGGAGTACAATAACCATATGAAACATATTGTATCAGTACAATTAACGAAAAATGGACCAAAATACCTTCAGATCACTGAACAGATAACACGCCAGATAAACGAAGCCGTATTACTGCCCGGGGACAAGCTTCCTCCTATCCGCAAATTTGCAGAGCAGCTGGGTGTCAACAGTGCCACTATCGTCAAGGCCTATGAGACCCTGCAGAATCGTGACCTTGTCTTAAAGATCCAAGGCAGCGGTGTCTATGTCGGAGGTTCAGGAAACCATGATACCAATACCCATCACGACGATGACCTCAACGACGATGAACTCTACCTTGATGATGAGATAGACCTGATGCAGCATGGCAGTATAAAGATAGGCAAAGCGGCTATTAACTTTGCAACTTCCACCCCAACCTCTGATATGTTCCCTGTTGCTCCCTTTAAGAAAGCCATCAATGAGGTTCTGGACCGGGATGGCGGCAAAGTCTTCGAATATAATGAGAGTAACGGATATCTTCCGCTGAGAAGGAGTATCTGCACGTTACTGCGAGACTCCTACACGATAGAGACCTCTGTGGAGCGACTGCAGATCATCTCAGGAGCACAGCAGGGAATAGACATCGCAGCAAAAGCTCTGCTTACCCCTGGAGATAGTGTCCTCGTAGAGGATCCCACCTATACCGGAGCACTTGCAGTCTTCAAGTCTCGTGGGGCACGGATCGCAGGAGTACCCATGCTCTCTGATGGTATAGATCTTGTCTATCTTGAAAAGAGCATCCAGTTCTACCGACCGCGAGTTCTTTATGTCATGTCTGATTTTCAGAACCCGACGACTTACAGCTACAGTGAAGAAAAACGAAAGGCTCTCATAACTCTCGCACAGAAGTATACATTCTACATTATTGAAGACGACTACCTCTCAGATCTCTCTTTCAGCAATGCAGACAGACCAAAGCCGCTGAAGGCCTATGACAATCCACTGAATCAGCGGGTAATCTATATCAAGAGCTTCTCCAAACTTCTCATGCCCGGCCTTCGTATTGGATTCCTCACTGCACCAAAAAGAATCTGCCGTGACATCCTGCAGGCAAAGCATCTTACCGACATAGCATCCTCAGGTCTGATTCAGAGGGCTTTCGATGATTATCTACGTTCAGGGGTATGGAAAAAACATATACAGCAGATGTGTTCACGTTATGAGAAACGCCATACTACATTAGCAGCATCGATCAGGACACGCATGCCCGGAAGCATTCAAGAATCCATCCCAGAGGGAGGATTCAGTCTCTGGCTGCCGCTCCCATCAGATGTGAGTGCGGCACAAGTATACAAAGCAGCTGCCAAACGAGGGATACTGTGTACCCCCGGCAACGTATTTCGTGCAGGAAAGCGAGATTTTGATGATCATATACGTTTGAGCATCGCTGCAGTTGATGAAACTCTGATCGATAAGGGAATACAGATACTCTCAGAGGTCATAGAAGAGCTGCAGGACCATACCGGGATGGAGGAATTCATCAGTCCTCTGATGTGAAGAGGGAAACATCGAGGAATAATCACAGGATGCTGTTTGTATCTGAGAAAGTATTTGGTACAATGAGCATAGTATGGCATGGAAGCAGTACATGAAGAAGGGTGCTGTCAAACGAGTTACCGATTATGAGGGATGATTCATGGTAAGATCAGAATTACTGGAAATACTTGCACAGGGGGAGAACTCAGGGATTGAATTCAAGCGAGATAACATAAGGCCTGAGCAGCTGGCAAAAGAGATCGCAGCGTTTGCAAACTTTCAAGGGGGCAGAGTCCTATTGGGTGTTGAAGATGATGGTTCGATTTCAGGGCTTCAGCGACCCGATACGCAAGAATGGGTATTACATGCACTTTGGGAAAACATCCATCCTCAGATCATACCGTACTATGAAGAGATAACCCTCGATAAGACTACGAAGATCGCAGTCATAAGTGTTTCATCCGGCATATCAAAACCGTATGTCATACGACATAATAATCGTGAAGATATATATATTCGAATGGGAGATCGTTCAGAACCTGTATCACAAGAGCAGCAATCACTGCTTCTGCAAAGTGGTATATTGTTTCATTCAGAATCTTTTCCCGTACCGAATACCGGGTTCGAACAGCTGGACATCACTCGTATGATCTATTACCTTGAACATATCATCCAGGATCCTGCTATCCCGCATAGCCGCAATCAATGGATTGACAGATTATTGGACATGGACCTTATGACTGATGACGGATTAGGCCATTCTGTATGTTCTGTTGCAGGACTGATCTGTTTCGGATTCAAACCAAGAGAGTACTTACCACAGGCAGGTCTTCATTTCATGTCGTTCGTCGGTCCTGATAAAAAGGATCAAGTTCTGATAGATACAACACTAGACGGCTCCTTGACAGCAGGATGGAAAATAAACGCATCACAGGCTCCTGTAATGGTAGATCAGGGAATAATCGAAACACTTATTGATCTCATCATTCCTTTTGTCTCTAGGGAAGACGATGATATCAATGAATATATGCATCAGGAAAAGAACTGGTATTACCCTGAGGCTGCTCTTCGTGAAGTGATCATCAATGCACTGGTGCATAGAGATTGGACTCGGTCAGCAGTCATTGAAATATGCAGCCATTCCGACCGGATCGAAATCACGAGTCCCGGCAGATTACCGAATGCTATGACGGTCAAGAAGATGATTGCCGGCCAAAGATTTCCCAGGAATCCTCTCATTCTTCAGATCATGCGCGACTATGCATATGTTGATACTACTGGTATGGGTATACGAAAGAAAGTACTCCCACTTATGAGAAGCATGAACCAGGCAGAACCGATATGCTATACAACTGATGATTATGTGCAAGTGATTCTACCGAGAAGAAAACGATGATCTACCATTCGGATACATACCTTTACCCTTACGCAAGGGACCTTCCTGCATAAGCTGGAAGGTCCCTTGCGATGAAAGATGTACGAGTATATCATCTTCTCCTATCCTGCTTGTCAGATAAACAGGTTGCTGTAAGCATCCTGAGCATCACCAAGATAGGCAGCTACTCCGCCATACTCGATTCCTTCGATCATCTCTTCCTGTTTCAGCCCCATAATATCCATAGACATGGTACAGGCTATAATTTTCCCACCATTCTCAAGATAGCTCTTCAGCAGGTTCTCGAGAGATTCAACGTTTTTCTTCTTCATGATGTATTTCATCATGATCGTTCCCATTCCGCCCATATGCATCTTTGACAGGGTTAGTTTGTTGATACCTCTCGGCATCACCTTTCCAAAGAGCTTCTCTATCATACTCTTCTTCACTCTCACCTTCTTGCTCTTTCGCAGCATATTGAGACCCCAGAAGGTAAAGAAAATCGAGACTTCTTTGCCCATCGCGAGGGCACCATTGGCAATGATCATTGAAGCAATCGCTTTATCAAGATCGCCGCTGAAGACAACTATTGTCTGTCGGTTTTTCTCTTGTACCAGTTTATTTTCTGTTGGAGCACTCCCCTTCTGTAATCGTGCCTCTATCTGGCCTCCGACATTTTCAACAGAGATCACAGAATTACCGGTCTTCTCTGCCCAGACACGTATGTCCTTCTTGAATCCCGGGTCTGTTGCCTTTATGACGAGCACATCTCCGGGCTGCAGCGTATTCATGGTCTTCTTTGTCTTTAGGATCGGCCCTGGACACTGTAATCCACAGGCATTCAATTCTATCGTATTCATCTGTCTATCCACCTTCTGTTTGATCGGGGCGCTTTCAGTCTGAACGCCTTCGATCTCACCAAAATCCTTTCTGTTATCTTGGGGAAGAGACATAGGCTGCCACAGTTTATATCCACCATCAAGATTCAATACCTTATAGCCCAGACTCTGAAGAATCCTGGCAGCATAGTATCCTCGGTGCCCAATCTGGCAATAGGCTAAATAGAGTTTCTCTTTATCAAGCGTATCTATATGGCTGCGAAGTTCTTCAACGGGGATATTCACCGATTCCGGGATCTTCCCAAGCTCATTCTCATCTACTGTTCGAACATCAAGTAACACGGTGTCTTCTCTCTTGAGCAGATCATCGAGTTCATACCATCTAAAATTCTTCACGTCTCCATTCAACAGATTCTCAGCTGCATATCCTGCAATATTCACAGGGTCTTTTGCAGAGTTGTAGGGCGGTGCATAGGAAAGTTCCAACTCCTGAAGATCGTAGATGTTCATCTTCGCTTTTATCGCAGTTGCGATAATATCGATTCTTTTGTCGACTCCGGCATACCCTACTCCCTGTGCACCGAATATCTTTCCTTCTGGAGAGAAGATCAATTTCAGGGTAAAAGGGACAGCACCGGGATAGTATCCTGCGTGATTGTTTCGATTAACCGTCACTACGAGGTAATCCTTCCCATAGGAAAGTCCAGAAGCATTCAGTGCTTTTTCATTTAATCCGGTCGCGGCAACGGTCAGATCAAATACTTTTATTATAGAAGTCCCTAATGTCCCGGCATACTTCTTTAGATTCTTTCCTATCATGTTATCAGCAACTATTCTTCCCTGTCTGTTTGCCGGCCATGCCAATGGAATCTGCACGTCCTTCCCGGTGATGTAGTTCATAACTCTTATTGCATCACCAACTGCATAGATATCTTTATCAGAAGTCTGCAGATACTCATTGACTATAATCCCTTTAGTCTTCCCAATAGCGAGTCCGGCTGCTTTTGCCAGTGAGCTCTCTGGGCGTACCCCGATCGCAAGTATGACAATATCAGCATGAAGAGTTGCCCCACTCTCGAGGAAGACGGTCACGCCATCTTTCGTACCATCAAACTTGGTAACTCCATCACCAAGATAGAGTCCGATATCAAACTCTTTGAAGTGCTGATGTATTTGAGCTGCAATCTCAATATCTACGGGAGCAAGCACCTGATTCAACTTCTCTACTACTATGACGGAAAGACCTTTATCATGAAGGTTCTCTGCGATCTCCATACCGACGAATCCGGCACCGATAACAACTGCCCTCTTAGCAGATGGTATATCCATCTTTTTGATGATATTATCCATATCTTTCATATTCCTGAGGGTCATGATCTTATCAGAGTCGATTCCGGGAATTGGCGGTCTTGTTGGTTGTGCCCCGGGTGAGAGCAGGAGTTTATCGTATGTCTCTTCATACTCCTCACCGGTAGGGACTTTTCTTGCCCTGATCAGGTGTTTCTTCGGATCGATTGATACAACTTCAGTCTCTATGCGGATGTCTATGTTGAAACTCTCCCGCATCCCCTCGACGGTCTGTACTAACAGGTTGTCCCTCTCCTGAATAATCCCGCCAATATGATACGGCAACCCGCAGTTCGCAAAACTTATATACTTTCCACGTTCAAACAGGACAATCTCATGTTCTTCCCCCAATCTTCGTAGTCGTGCTGCGGCACTTGCCCCGCCAGCTACTCCTCCAATTATGATTACTTTCATACTTCTTCCTCCACATTATGCATAAGAAATTCTGCAAAATCCTGCAGATTCTCAGCTTTGAATATCGTAATACCTTTCTTTTTGTCCCCAAGTACTACAAGGGAATCTCCTGCGTTTATATGAAAATAGTCTCTTGCTTTCTTAGGAATGACTATTTGTCCCCGTTCACCTACTTTGACAGTTCCGCAGATACACTTTCCATCTTTGAATTCCAGCATAGAAACCTCCTGTGGTACGTATATTTATATGTATTATCAGATAGATATGATTCTTCATATTTATCATGTAATCAACATACTATAGATTACTATAACAGTCAATAATAAACCATAGTAATCTGGTTATATTATAATAAAGCATATATTTTATATTATAATCTATTTTATGTGATCCATGGTATATTAGATTGTTTATATTATGATTATCTATCGGTTTATAGTATACTATCCGAAAATCTCGCACAGCATAAAATCCCTCGGACAGTTTGCCGGCAAAAGTGTTGAAGATGATCAGCTGTGCTTTAGTCAGCGTTGATCGACAAGGCCTCTATCTACCATTTAGGGTACTTTTCGCATACATTGATATACCAACATATTTCTTGCCGGTACATCTCTCTGCGTCATCAAGTGATGGAGGAGCATACGCAGCAGCTGGCTCTCACCACCTCGGCATTGTCCTAACAGCACTTTCTCAAGGTTATTATCAAGATATTTCTCCAGCTTTGAAGGATATATCTTACGTATATAGCCGTATCGAACAACTTGATCACTCCAGAGATCATTTCTGTCTATCTTCTCAAACATAACTGGATCTTTTGGTCATGGTGTCTACACTTTCAATCATAACTGAGATTATTACCATGGGGAATAGATCAAATGATCATAGATATTACAGGATCCAAGCAATAGTCTCATAACAGAAAAAGAGAAATATTGGAATATCCCGTAAGCAGAGCCATACGCTTTTTGGTAAGTC